>JBBRJU010000196.1:0-5479 GCA_038218895.1 Burkholderiales bacterium | reverse complement strand
GAAGTCCGACCGGATGTGCAGTTCGCCGTTGTCTTCTTCGTAGAAGCGGGCCGACTCCTCCAGGTCGTCGTCGACGATGTTGTCGGGGATGTCCAGGCCGAAGCGCGCACTGATCCAGCCCTTTTCCATCGGCGACGGCGCTTCCAGGTCAACCCACACCGGCTGGGCATGGGCCAGGGTGTCGGGGCTGTCGATTTCCTGCTGTACCAGCCTGCCTTGGGCCAGTGTGAACACATTGAGCATGGCGCTCTCCAGGGCGCTGCGGCTGCCGGTGCGGGCGGCCGTGCAAGACAGGCATGGGGATGACGCGTGGTCTGCGGCCGCCTCACCCCGGCGCTTGGCCTGGCATGGGCGGTGATCGACAGTGATGGAGATCCGCCAGCGTGCGCCGAATGCGTCGCCCGCTGATTATGGCACCGGCACCCTGCCGGCCCAGGAGGCCGGCTGCACAGGCCGCCGGCACCACACGCGCGCTGGTCTCCAGCCACTGCAGCGGCCTGCCGTGCGGTCAGGCGACAGTCGCCAACGCGGCAATCCGCTCGCGCACCAAGGCTTCGAGCGCGTCGAACGGCACCGGTTTGTGGAACACCCGAACATCACTGGGCAAGCCGCCGCGGCGCGCGATGTCCGCCGCGGACAGCGCGGTGACCACCACAATTTCCATGTCGTCGTAGGCTGGCCCGACACCGCGCAGCGAGGTGATCATCTTGAAACCGTCCATGCCCGGCATGTTCAGGTCGGTGACCAGCAGATCCGGGCATTGCCGCCCCATGCGCAGCAGTGCCTCAAAGCCATCGGACGCCGCGGTCACGTCGATCGGCAGGCCCCAGCCGGCGATCACCATGCTGAACAGGCGCAGCAGTTCAGGCTCGTCCTCGACCACCATCACCTGCAGTCGGGCTTCGCCGCTGGCCGACAGTGGCGCAGGCCGGGTGTCGCCCGACAGCGCCGCGCGGCGCTCTCCAATCAGCCGCTCGACCGCAACACGCGAGATGCGGCGGTGGCCGCCAGCTGTCTTCCATGCGGGCAACACACCACTTTCAACCCACAACTGCACCGTTCGCAACGCAACGCCCAGTTGCTCGGCAGCTTCGCGGGTGGACAAGACATCGTCGTTGGTCGGGTTCTTGCGCATCACGCTACCAGGCAGACCGGGCTTGGGGCCGCCAGGACCGGTTCGGCCGATTGGACCGGGTCAGACGGGGTGTCGGGGTGGACAGCGATTCCAGCCAGGGCGCGGGTGCACAGGCACCAGGCGGAAACCAATTTTTTCACTTTACCCGCATCACCCGCTCGCTGCGGGGGCATGCGCTGGAAAACACGGATGTCACATCTGACAGTGCGCCGGCGTACTGTCACGCCGGGGCGACCTGGTCGAATGTGCCGAACCTCTCGCGCCCAGGCGATCAAACGCCGAGCCCCCTTGTCATCGGCCGGACATCGGGCGCACACTGGGCCCGGACGGCAGGTGCTGCGTGCTGCGTCGGCGAAGTGCTTGCACACCGTCCGGATCCGAGAAACCCCTTTTGAAAGGACGCTCTGATGAACCTGACGATCAGCGGACACCATCTGGATGTCACTCCGGCGCTGCGTGAGTACGTGCTCACCAAGCTGGATCGGGTCACGAGGCATTTCGACCAGGTGGTCGACATCAATGTTCTGCTGACAGTGGAAAAGCTGAAGGAGAAAGAACGACGGCAGAAGGCCGAAGTGACGCTGCACGCCAAAGGCAAGGACATCTTCGTGGAGCAGTCGCACGAGGATTTGTACGCGGCCATCGACCAGCTGATGGACAAGCTGGACCGCCAAGTCTGCAAGCACAAGGACAAGCTGCAAGACCACCACCATCCTCCCGCCAAGCGGCTCGATGCCGGCATGGTCTGACCGGCCTGCTGCCACGCTGACGGCCCCTGCGGGGGCCGTTTTGTTCATTTGTGCATGATTTGAAGCGCTATGACAACATCCCGTGGCTGCGGGTGCTATCTACATTGCGGTGCAGCAATGCATTTTTATAATCATGCTTCAGTCACAGGACCCGTGGTGGCGCCGATGGAGCATCGGCGCGATGCGGGAGGAACGCCATGAACCGTCTCGCCGCCATCCTGCCCGTCGCCAATGTCATGGTCGACGTGGAGGCCACCAGCAAGAAGCGCGCCTTCGAGCATGCTGGCCTGTTGTTCGAGAACCAGCACGCCATCGCGCGGGCCACGGTCACCGACAACCTGTTTGCCCGTGAACGCCTGGGATCGACTGGCCTGGGCCATGGCGTGGCCATTCCGCATGGTCGCATCAAGGGCCTGAAAAACCCGCTGGCTGCCGTCCTGCGCGTGCAGCAGCCGATTCCTTTCGACGCGCCGGACGACGAGCCGGTCGGCCTGCTGATCTTCCTGCTGGTGCCCGAGGCGGCCACGCAGCGCCATCTGGAGATCCTGTCGGAGATCGCCGAACTGCTGTCTGACCGCGACCTGCGCGAACGCATGAAGGTTGCCGAAGACGCGGTGGCCCTGCACAAGCTGATCGCCGACTGGGCGCCGCTGAAGTCGGTGGCCTGACCTGACCACCGTGCTGCCCGAGGTCCGCGCTTGAAACCCACCTCGATCAGCGCCGAGGCACTGTTCGAAGCCCACCGTGTGCTGCTGCGCTGGGCCTGGATCGCCGGCCACGCCCACCCGGAGCGCCGCTTCGACGATGCTGCGGTGCGTGATGCGCAATCCGCCGCCGACCTGGTGGGCTATCTGAACTATGTGCATCCCTACCGGGTGCAGATCGTCGGCTGGCGCGAGGTCAAGTACCTGTGCAAGAACGCGCCCGAGGACCAGGAGCGCCGCATCTCGCGCATCGTCACGCTCGAGCCACCGGTGCTGATCGTCGCCGACGGCGTGACACCACCCGACCGGCTGGTGGCCATGTGCGACCGCGCCGACATCCCGCTGTTCGTCACCAGTGAATCGGCCGGCCAGGTGATCGACATCGTGCGGACCTACCTGGCGCAGCTGTTTGCCGACCGCATCACCCGCCATGGCGTGCTCATGGACATCCTGGGCCTGGGCGTGTTGCTCACCGGCGAGAGCGGCCTGGGCAAGAGCGAGCTGGGGCTGGAGCTGATCAGCCGCGGCCACGGCCTGGTGGCCGACGACGCGGTGGATCTCTACAAGATCTCGCAGAGCGCGCTGGAAGGTCGCTGCCCCGATCTGCTGCTGAACCTGCTGGAAGTGCGCGGCATCGGCCTGCTCGACATCAAGGCCATCTTTGGCGAGACCGCCGTGCGCCGCAAGATGCGGCTCAAGCTGATCGTGCACCTGGTGCGCAAGGAGACGATGGAGCGCGAGTTCGAGCGCCTGCCCTACGAGCCGCTGTACGAGGACATCCTGGGCATCGGCATCCGCAAGGTGGTCATCACCGTGGACGCCGGCCGCAACCTGGCGGTGCTGGTGGAAGCGGCGGTGCGCAACACCATCCTGCAGCTGCGCGGCATCGACACTTACCAGGAATTCATCGAGCGCCACCAGCGCGCGATGCAGCAACCTGAAGCATGACGGGGCGGCCCGCCAGCGGGAACGCGCTGACGTCCGACAGGGTACGGCGGGCGACCCCTTGAACTGCTGAAACGGCGGCCCGGGCGGCCCGGCGCCGGCCCTGCGGTCTACTTGCCCTTGTGCGGGCAGGCCGGTTTGGTGCACACCGCATAGAGCGACAGCGCATGGTCTTGCAGATCGAAGCCGCGGACCTTGGCCACGGCGCGCTGGCGTTGCTCGATCTCGGGGTCGTAGAACTCCTCGACCCGTCCACACGTCAGGCACACGAGATGGTCATGGTGCTGGCCTTCGTTCAGCTCGAACACCGATTTGCCGGATTCGAAGTGGCTGCGTGACAGCAGGCCGGCCTGCTCGAACTGCATCAACACCCGGTACACCGTGGCCAAGCCAACGTCGGCGCCTTCCATCAACAGCGCCTTGAACACATCCTCGGCTGTCATGTGCCGCTGCGACGTGCGCTGGAACACTTCCAGGATCTTGATGCGCGGCAACGTGGCCTTCAGGCCGCTGCTCTTGAGCTCGTCGGCATGGGACTGGGGCGGGTCGGCGCGGAGCGGCATGGTGGGTGGATAGAATCTGCCGATGATATCCAGCCTGGCGGGCAGCGCCCAGCACCATGCGGCGCGCGCTTTGCCGGCATCCCACCGTTGGGCCTTCGACTTGATCAACTCCGCACACGTCCGCCGCATCTCCTGGATCTCCCGCCTGGCCGGCCTGGCTGCACTGCCCCTGGTGCTGGGGGCCTGTTCGATGCTGCCGTCGCTGCCGTCGCTGCAGTCGGGCGAAAGCTTTCTCGGCCTGGTCACGCCTTACCGCATGGACATCGTGCAGGGCAATGTCGTCACCCAGGAACAGGCCGCCCGGGTGCAGCCTGGCATGACCCGTGCGCAGGTGCGTGATCTGCTCGGCTCGCCGATGCTGACCGACCCGTTCCATGCCGACCGCTGGGACTACATCTTCACGATCAAGCGCCAGGGCACGCCTGCACTGCGGCGCGATGTGGTGGCCTACTTCAAGGGTGACCAGCTTGAACGGCTGGACGCCAGGGACCTGCCGACCGAGCGTGAATTCGTCGCCGCCATCAGCCGGCCGCTGACAGGCAGCCGCAGTACAGCGATCGTGCTGACCGACGCGCAAATCCAGGCGCTGCCCAAGCCGCCGGCGCCCGCCCCCGAGCCCACGGTGCCGATGGGTGCGGTGCGCAGCTATCCGCCGCTCGAGCCATGAGCCCGCCGGGCGGCCCCCAGGGCGACGACCGCCCTGCACCGCAAGCAGGCCCTGCAACCAGTAGCGCCCCGCTGCGCATTGCCGTCGCGGGCGCGTCGGGCCGCATGGGCCGCATGCTGGTCGAAGCCGTGCTGGCCGCGCCCGATCTGCAACTGGCCGGTGCGCTCGACATCGCCGGCAGCCCGGCGCTGGGCCAGGACGCCGGCGCGTTTGTCGGCCGCGCCACCGGTGTGGCCATCACCAGCGACCTGGATGCTGGCCTGGCCGGTGCCCAGGTGCTGATCGACTTCACCCGGCCAGAGGGCACGCTGGCCCATCTGGCGGCCTGCCGTGCGCTGGGCGTCAAGGTGGTGATCGGCACCACCGGGTTCTCGCTGGCGCAAAAGGCGGCCATCACCGCCCATGCTGCGCACCTGGCTGTGGTGTTGGCACCGAACATGAGCGTGGGCGTCAACGTGGTGCTGCAGCTGCTGGACCAGGCCGCACGCGCACTGAACCAGGGCTACGACATCGAGGTGATCGAGGCCCACCACCGCCACAAGGTGGATGCGCCCAGCGGCACCGCGCTGCAGATGGGCGAGGTGCTGGCGGCGGCGCTGGGGCGCGACCTGAAGGATTGCGCGGTCTATGCCCGCAAGGGTGTCACCGGCGAACGTGGTGCGACGACCATCGGCTTTTCGGCCATCCGCGGCGGTGACATCGTCGGCGACCACACG
>JBBRJU010000195.1:0-5486 GCA_038218895.1 Burkholderiales bacterium | reverse complement strand
GAGGCACTGTTGCTGGAAGTGCTGGCCGACTACCAGGTGACGATCCCCGAGATCGGCACCATCCGCGCCCAGGTGCCGCCGCTGGTGATCCTGACCTCCAACAACACCCGCGAGCTGGGTGACGCGCTGAAGCGCCGCTGCCTGCACCTGCACATCGGCTACCCCGACGCGGTGCTGGAGCAGAAGGTGCTGCGCGCCCGCGTGCCCGGCCTGCCCGAAGCGCTGCTGGCCCAGCTGGTGGGCTTCATCCAGCTGCTGCGGCTGCAGAACATCCGCAAGCCACCGTCGATGGCCGAATCGGTGGACTGGGCCCGCACCCTGCTGTTGCTGCATGCCGATGCGCTGGACGAACACATGGTGCGCGACACGCTGAATGTGCTGCTCAAGCGCGAGACCGACATCCAGGAAGTGCAGGGCACGCTCGGCCAGCTGACGCTGGCCGCCGTGCAGGCCGCCGCCCAAGCTGCAGCGCAGGCCACTGCCCAATCGTCCGGCCGGACACCGGCTTGAGCGTGGCTGGCGCGGCAGGCATGCAGGGCATCGACAGCCAGCTGGCCGGCTTTGTGCGCGCACTGCGTGCGGCAGGCGCCGAATCCTCGGTGGCCGAGGCCATCGACGCTGCCCGCGCCGTGGCCCTGGTGGGTTATGCCGACCGCGAGACGCTGAAATCCAGCCTGTCGGTGGCGCTGGCCAAGTCCGAGGAAGAAAAGGCGATCTGCGACGAGGTCTTCGAGCTGTACTTCCGCATGCCCGACCACGGCGAGCAGGCAGACCAGCCGCAGGATGGAGACCGGCAGCGTGGGGATGGGCAGCGTGGGGACGGCAACGGCGCCGATGCGTCCCGTGGTGATGCGCAGCCCGCGCCGCGCACCGGCGACGCCGATGTCGACCACCTGCTCGACCTGGTCGACCAGCAGGCCGCCGGCCAGCCCGCTGCGATGGCCGCCGCCCTGCAGCGCGCCGGCCAGAAAGCGGGCGTCGACGACATCCGCTTTGCCTCGCAAACGGCCTACCTGGCGCGCCAGTAGCTCGAAGCCATGGGCATCCGCAAGCTGGAGCAGGATTTGCACCCCGGCACTGAGCCGGCCGTGGCCGACCTGGACGCCGATGCCAGCGCGCTGCGCCAGAGCCTGGCCGCCGCCCGCGCCCGGCTGCAGCGCCTGGCCCGCGCCCATGTGGAGCAGCGCTTTGCGCTGTTCGGCAAACCAGCCACCGAGGCCTTCATGGCCGAGGTGGCGGTGCAGCGCCCGCTGGGCCGCATGAGCCCGGCCGACATGGACCGCATGAAGACGGCAGTGGCACGCATGGCCAAGCGCCTGGCCCAGCGCCACAGCCACCGCCGCCGCATCACCCTGCGTGGCCAGCTCGATTTGCGGCGCACCATCCGCGCCAATGCCGGGCACGACGGCGTGCCGGTCACGCTGCATTTCAAGCACAAGCGGGTCGACAAGCCGCGCATCGTGGCCGTGTGTGATGTATCGGGCTCGGTGGCTGCGCATGTGCGCTTTCTGCTGCTGTTCCTGTATGCGCTGCAAGGCACGGTGGCCGACCTGCGGGCGTTCGCCTTCAGCAACCGGCTGCGTGATGTGGGCCCGCCGCTGGAAACCCTGCCGTTCGACGACGCGATGGCGCTGATCCTGCGCGAGGTGGGCGGTGGCAGCACCGATTACGGCCAGGCCTGGCAAGACCTGTACGACCAGCACTGGAGCCTGATTGACGGCCGCACCACGGTGCTGGTGCTGGGCGACGGCCGCAGCAACCAGACCGATCCGCGGCTCGATCTGTTCGCCGAGCTGGCCGCCCGCGCCAAGCGGGTGGTGTGGCTCAGCCCCGAAGGCGAGGGACGCTGGGGCACCGGCGACAGCGCGCTGCTGCAGTACCGCCCGTTCTGCACCCACCTGGGCCACGCCGCCACCGCAGCCGACCTGGAGCGGGCGATCGACGAAGCACTGTCGGCCTACGGCTGATGCCCCGGCGCCGCTGATCTCACCCTGCAAAAAACAAGACGGAGACCTCGCCCAATGGCCATCTTCAACCCGCGCGCGCTGCTCAGCGGCGACGCGCCAGGTGCCTGGAGCGCACCGGTATCGATCACCTACGACCAGCGCGACGTGCTGCTGTACGCGGTGGGCATCGGCTGCCAGGATTTGCGCTTCACCTTCGAAGGCCACCCGCAGTTTGCGGTGTTTCCCAGCTTTGCCATTCGCTGGGGCAGCCTGGGGCTGAAGCTCGACCCGGGCGCGCTGCCACCGTCGCCCGGGCCGCTGACCATCGATGCCGAGCGCTGCATTGAGCAACTCGCGCCGCTGCCGGTGCCAGGCCCGGCGAACGCGGCGCAGGCGCAGGTGCAAGTCCAGGTGCGCAGCCGACTGCTGGCGGTGCACCCGCGCGGCAAGGGCGGTGCGTTTTCCGAGTTCGAGACCGAGGTGCAGGATGGCGCCGGCACGGTGTGCATGCGCATCACCACCGGCGTGTTCCTGCGTGGCGTGGCCGGGCTGGGCGACATCGAGCCGTTCGACGGCGCCGGCATCAGCCGCTCGGCCAAGCTGGCGGTGCCTGACCGGCCGGCCGACGTGACCACCAGCGCCCACATCCCCGCCAACCAGGCCGCGCTGTACCGCTTGTCGGGCGACTACAACCCGCTGCACATCGACCCCGAGGCCGCGCGTTTCGGCGGCTTCCCGGCGCCCATCCTGCACGGGCTGTGCACCTACGGCCACACCGCGCAGTTGCTGCTGGGCGCGGTCTGCGGTGGCGACCCGGCCCGCTTCGGCGCGCTGAAGGCGCGTTTTTCGGCACCGGTGTACCCCGGCGATACCGTGCAGGTGCTGGGTTGGCACGACGGCCCTGGCCGTCTGCTGGTCGAGGCGCGGGTGCATGGCGGGCCGGCCGGCGACCGCACCGTCGTCAACAACGCCTATTTCGAACACCGCTGAACGGTCTTCCGAGGAGATGCACATGGCCGACACCATCGATACCGGCACGCCAGACCTGCTGGCCACACTGGACAAAGGCGTGCTGACGCTGACACTGAACCGCCCCGATGCGCGCAACGCGATGTCGAAGGCGATGAACGAGGCCTTGCAAGCGCAATTGGCTGCGGCAGAGTTCAACCACGATGTGAAGTGCATCGTGCTGACCGGCGCTGGCAAAGGCTTCTGCGCGGGGGGTGATGTGAAAGGCATGGCCGCTTCATCCGACCATGCGGGGGACGGCACGGCCGGCCCGCTCACCATCGACCAGGCCATCCACCGCCAGCGGGTCAACCAGCGGGCCACCGCCGGCAAATTGTTCAAGATGCCCAAGCCGACACTGGCGGCCTTGCCCGGTGCTGCGGCCGGTGCCGGCCTGGCGCTGGCGCTGGCCTGTGACCTGCGCATCATGGCCAGCAACGCCATCATGACCACCGCGTTTGCGCGCGTCGGCTTTTCGGGTGATTACGGTGGCAGCTACTTCCTGACCCAGCTGGTCGGCTCGGCCAAGGCCCGCGAGATGTACTACCTGAGCGACCGCATCAGCGCCGACGAGGCGCTGCGCCTGGGGCTGACCAACTGGGTCTGCGCCCCCGACGACCTGGCTGCCAAGACCAGCGAGATCGCCCGGCGCCTGGCCAGCGGCCCGAGCGTGGCCTACCGTTACATGAAGGAAAATCTGAACCGGGCGATGGCCGGTGATGTGGATGACTGCCTTGACCTGGAGGCCACCCACCACATCCACTGCGGATTGACCGAAGACCACCGCGAGGCCACCAAGGCCTTCGTCGAGAAACGCGAACCCGTTTTCAAAGGACGTTGAGCCCATGACCACGCCCACCCGCGCCCAGGCGATCGCCGAACTCACCGCCCCCGGCCAGCCGTACGCGTTGCAGGAGGCCGCGGTCAACGGCCGCCGGCTGCGCGTATTCGCCAATGCGCCCAGCTCGCTGCGGATGCTGTATGAATCGACTGCCAGCGACCTGCCGTTCATCACCTACGAAGCCGAGCACTACAGCTTTGCCCAGGCCTGGGCGGCGGCTGCACGCATCGGCCAGGTGCTGGTGCAGCAGTGCGGCGTGCAGCCGGGCGACCGGGTGGCGATCTCGATGCGCAACTACCCCGAATGGATGCTGGCCTTCAATGCCGCCACGTCGATCGGCGCCATTGCGGTGGCGATGAACGCGCACTGGCAGAGCGAGGAGCTGGCCTACGGCCTGCAGGACAGCGGCGCCAAGGTGCTGCTGGCCGACCAGGAGCGGCTGGACCGCCTGGCCGGCGCGGGTGACCTGCCGGGCCTGCAAGTGCTGGCAGTGCGGCCCGGCAAACCCCTGGCACCGGGCGTGCGCAACCTGGCCGATCTGACCGGCGCCTTGGGCGATGTGCCGATGCCGCCGGTCGAGATCCTGCCGGACCAGCCCGCCACCATCCTCTACACCTCGGGCTCGACCGGCCACCCCAAGGGCGTGGTCAGCACCCACCGCAACATCCTCAGCGCACTGCTGTCCTGGGAGCTGGACCGCTTCATCGGCGAGCGGGTGGCCGGCATCACGCCGCCGGTGCCGGCGGTGCAGCCGGGCACGCTGCTGGCGGTGCCGCTGTTCCATGTCACCGGGCTGCACGCCAGCTACCTGGCGGGCTTGCGGGCCCAGCGTCGCCTGGTGGCGATGTACCGCTGGGATGTGGAAGAAGCGGCCCGGCTGATCGACCGCGACCAGCTCAGCTCGATGATCGCCCCGGCGGCGGTCACCGGGGACCTGCTGCGCCTGGCCCAAAGCGGCCGCCACAGCCTGGCCAGCCTGCAGGTGCTGGGCGGCGGCGGTGCACCACGCGCGCCCGAGCAGGTGCGCCAGATCGGCAAGAGCTTCAGCCAGGCCATGCCCGGCACCGGCTGGGGCATGACCGAGACCAATGCCATCGGCTGCGGCATCGGCGGGCAGGATTACCTGGACCGCCCGGCCAGTTCGGGCCGCAGCGCCCTGGTGCTCGACCTGAAAGTGGTCGACGAGCAGGGCCAGGCGCTGCCCGGCGGCGAGCGCGGTGAACTGCTGGTGCGCGGTGCCTCGCTGTTCCAGGGTTACTGGAACCGGCCCGAAGCCAATGCCCAGGTGTTCATTCCGGCCGACGGCGGTGACTGGTTCCGCACCGGCGACGTGGCGTACTTCGACGCCGACGGCTTCATCTTCATCGTCGACCGCATCAAGGACCTGATCATCCGCGGCGGCGAGAACATCGGATGCGGCCAGGTGGAAGCGGCCCTGCTGCTGCACCCGCAGGTGCATGAGGCAGCGGTCTACGCCGTGCCCGACGAGCGCCTGGGCGAAGAGGTGGGCGCCACGGTGCACGGTGATCCGCAGCTCGACGTGGACGCGCTGCGGGCCTTCCTGGCCCAGCACCTGGCCAAGTTCGAGCTGCCGCGCTACATCCTCAAGTCCGACGCGCCGCTGCCGCGCACACCCTCGGGCAAGGTGCTCAAGCGCCAGATCCGCCTGACCGCGCTGGCCGTGCTGCAAC
>JBBRJU010000194.1:0-5487 GCA_038218895.1 Burkholderiales bacterium | reverse complement strand
GGCTACAACCGCACCATCGCCACCGGCACCATCACCGCCAGCGGCACGCTGGCGCAGGCGATTCCGCCCAGCCTGGTGCTGATCGTGCTGGCCGACCAGCTCGGCCGGTCGGTGGGCGACATGTATGCCGGCGCGCTGATTCCCGGCTTGATGCTGGTGGGCCTGTACCTGCTGTTCATCGCCGGCGTGGCGATCGTCAAACCGGCCTGGGTGCCGGCGCTGCCGGCCGAGGCGCGCATCTACCGTGAAGGCGATGGCGCCAGCGGGCACCGGTCGCTGCTGGTGCTCCTGCTGGTCTGCGGTGCCGCAGGCTTGCTGTGGTCGCAGGTCCATGGCCAGTTGGTCAATGGCTGGATCGGCCGCGAGACGGCCGCCCCGGACGACGAACGCTTCATCGTCTCGATGACCGTCGCGTCGTTCCTGGCGCTGGGCCTGGCCATTGCCAACCGCGTGCTGCGGTTCGGCCTGTTGTCCAAGCTGGCCGAACAGGTCACCTTCGTTCTGATTCCGCCGCTGGTGCTGATTTTCCTGGTGCTGGGCACCATCTTCCTGGGTGTGGCCACACCCACCGAAGGCGGTGCCATGGGTGCCGTGGGCGCGCTGATCATGAGCGTGGCGCGGCGCCGCCTGGGCTTCGACCTGCTGAAGCAGGCGCTGGACAGCACGGCGAAGCTGGCGGTCTTCGTGATGTTCATCCTGATCGGATCGACCGTCTTCAGCTTCACCTTCAACGCGGCCGACGGCCACATCTGGGTCGAGCACCTGTTCGACAAGCTGCCCGGCGGCCAGCTGGGATTCCTGCTGGTGGTGAACCTGCTGGTGTTCATCCTGGGCATGTTCATCGACTTCTTCGAGATCGCCTTCATCGTGGTGCCCATCCTGGCCCCGGTGGCCGACAAGATGGGCATCGACCTGGTCTGGTTCGGCGTGATCCTGGCGATGAACCTGCAGACCTCGTTCCTCACGCCGCCCTTCGGCTTCGCGCTGTTCTACCTGCGCAGCGTGGCGGCAAAGAAGGACTACAAGGACCGCATCACCGGCCAGACCATTCCGGCGGTGACCACCGCCCAGATCTACAAGGGCTCGATCGCCTTCATCATCCTGCAGGTGATCATGGTGGCCGCAGTCATCACCTACCCGGAACTGGTCAGCGGCGGCATCGAGAAGGTCGAGCAGATCGACGCCGACAAGGCGCTGGAAAACATGGGCCTGCCCACCGCCGAGGAAGCGGCTGCGGCGGACGCGCAAGCGGCGGTGCCGGAAGGCGCGGCCAGCACGCCCGAAGGCGAGCCGCCGGCGGACGAGAACGACCCGATGAAAGCGCTCGAAGAGTCGATGACGAAGGACGCGGCCGGCGGCAAGAAGCCCTGACCCAGGCGCGGCCGAGAGGCCGGCCGCCGCGCCAAACGCTGTTGAGTCGCTGTTGCCCGACCGATCAAAGTCAATGACGCACGCGCAGTCGATGGCCGACAGGCCAAGTTGAGGCGCGGTCGGAGCCATACCCTGCAAAGAATTCTGTCAACCAGCCTCCAAGGAGTCGGTCATGGGCTTTTCAGCAAGCGATGTGGTGCCCTCACCCAGGCACGCGCCAACCTGTCCGAGTTGGCCGACCAGGCCAAGGCCGGCGCCGAAAAGACCATCACCATGAACGGTGCAAGCTGTGTCGCCCTGATAGACGCCGACCGCCTGGACCACTAACACCGGCTGGAGCGCGAGCGCATGCACCTGCTGCTGAACGACGACGCCAAGCGTGGTCTGGCCGACATCATGGCTGGCCGCACCGACGAGGCTGACGCCGCCATCGCCCAACTGCAAGAACGCCGAGCCGGAGCAACGACCTCGGGCGCACGCCACACCACAGGTATACCCGACAAGACCGGCGAGGCCGCCAAGAAGCCTTGACCGCAGCGGATGCAGCCTTTGCCTTCGACGACCTGCTGGCAGCGCTGCGCGCCAGCGTCATCCCCAATCTGGCCCGCTTCCCGCGCATCGGCCGTCGCTACCTGGACAACCCGCCGCAATCAGCCGAGGCCCTGGCCCAGCTCGCCTCGCTGCCGGCAGGCGCCGCCAACACCTTGCGCGAGTACCTGCACGGTGACGACCTCATGCTGTAGGCGGCGATGGATGCCAGTGCCACGGTCCACCTTTTGTCGATCCGGCACCACCGCCAGCGTTCGTTCGACTTCACCCGGCCGTGGCCGTCGTCAAGCTGATTGTGGGAGAACCGGCTTGTCGATCCCACCAACCACCTACGAGGCCGCGACCCGCAGCCAGCGCATCGATGCGCCGCTAGCGCATGCCGGCTGGAGCCAATCTCGACCTGGCCTGATCGAGGCGTTCGTCCTGATCGCAGAGGAACCAGAGAACACATGCAACGGCCAGCAATTCGCCGACGACGTGGTGCTTGGCAGCGATGGCAAACCGCTGGCAGCCCTTTCATCCTGGGCAACTGCCACGCAGAAGCGGAGCCAAACAAAAAGGCCCCGCAGTGCGGGGCCTTTGGCTTGCAGCAGCGTCGACTACAGCTTGGCGCTTTGCATGTAGCTGTCGAAGCGCGCTTCCGTGAAGCGGAACCACAGGTTGGCTTCACGACGGAAGCTGCTGTAGTCGTCGTAGATCTTCTTCCATGCGGGATTCGAGGCACTGATCTCGCTGTACAGCGCCATGGCTTCCTTGAAGGCCGCATCGAGCACCGGCTTCGGGAAGGCCACCAAACGCGTCTTGCCTGCCACCAACTGCTTCAGGGCGCCCGGGTTACGTGCGTCGTACTTGGCCTGCATCTCGGTGTGCGCGTAGGCGGCAGCACTTTCGATGATGGCCTTGTACTCGGCGCTCAGGCCGTCGAAGGCCTTCTGGTTGACGAACAGGTCGAGCTGCGGGCCACCCTCCCACCAGCCAGGGTAGTGGTAGATCGGCGCGACCTTGTTGAAGCCGAGCTTCTGGTCGTCATAGGGGCCGACCCATTCGGCGGCGTCGATGGTGCCCTTTTCCAGCGCCTGGTAGATCTCACCGCCGGGGATGTTCTGGGACACCGTGCCCAGACGACTGGTGACCTTGCCCGCAAAGCCGCCGACCCGGAACTTGAGGCCCTTCATGTCGGCGACGGTCTTGATCTCTTTGCGGTACCAGCCGCCCATCTGCGCGCCGGTGTTGCCCATCGGGAAGCTGGTGAAGCCGTAGCTCGAATAGAACTCGCGCATCAGCTTCAGGCCGTTGCCGTCGTACGACCAGGCCGTCATCTGGCGGCTGTTCAGGCCGAAGGGGATGGCGCAGCCGAGGGCGAAGGCGTCGTTCTTGCCGAAGTAGTAATACGGCGCGGTGTGGCCCATTTCCAACGTGCCGTTCTGCACCGCGTCGACCAGGCCGGGCATCGGCACGAGTTCACCGGCAGCGTGCACCGAGATCTCGAACTTTCCCCCGGTCATGTCCTTGACCTTCTTCGAGAAGGTTTCAGCAGCACCGTAAATGGTATCCAAAGACTTCGGGAAGCCCGACGTCAAGCGCCAGCGCAGGCCGGCCTGCGCATGCACGATGGCCGGTGCGGCCCCCGCGGCCAAGACGCCAGCCAAGCCGGCGCCACGTACAAAGTTACGACGTTCCATGCAGTTCTCCTGGGCAAGTTTGCAGTAAAAGCCGGCGGATTCTAGAAGCCGGCCAGCCCGCTGCTGGGGGGTGAAAGCCCGCGTATCGGGCTGCAAACCAAGCCGCTCAGCTGCCCGCCACCTTCAGCCGCTCGATCAGCATCGAGCCCACGGTTTTGCCGCCCGCCACATAGGTGTCGGCGCCGATGGCCACGATCTGGCGCAGCATCTCTTTCAGATTGCCGGCAATCGTCACCTCGTGCACCGGGTGCACGATGCGGCCGCCCTCTACCCAGTAACCGGCGGCGCCACGTGAATAGTCGCCGGTGACGCCGTTGACGCCCTGGCCCATCAGCTCGGTGACGAACAGGCCCCGGCCGAGTTTGCGCAGCATTTCATCCAGGTGGTCGCCCGGCCGGGTGAGCCGGCTGCTGAGCCGCAGGTTTTGCGAGCCGCCGGCGTGACCGGTGGTCTTCAACCCCAGCTTGCGCGCCGAGTAGCTGGACAGAAAGTAACCCTGCACCACGCCGGCCTCCACCACCCGGCGGGCCCGCGTGCGCACGCCTTCGTCATCGAAGGCCGAGCTGGCCTTGCCGCGTGGGATCAGCGGGTCTTCGTCCACGTCCAGGTGATCGGCCAGCACCGACGTGCCGATGGAATCGAGCAAGAAGGTGGCGCGCCGGTAGAGCGAGCCGCCGCTGAGCGCGCCTACCAGTGAGCCCAGCAGGCCGGCGGCCAAGGTGTTTTCGAACAGCACCGGCACCTCGCAAGTGGGCACCTTGCGGCCTTTCAGCCGCGACAGGGCCCGCTCGGCGGCGTAGCGGCCCACCGCCTCGGGCGAGGCCAGGTCCATCGCGTCGCGCTCGCTGCTGTACCAGGCGTCGCGCTGCATGTCGTGGCCCTTGCCGGAGGACTGTGCAATAGGCGCCACCGAGATCGAGTGCCGCGAGCTGGCGTAGCCACCCCGAAACCCCCGGCTGTTGCCGGCCCAGAAGTGCGACTGCTGCGCCGAGGTGCCGCCGCCCTCGCTGTTGCTGATGCGCGGGCTGGTGGCAAAAGCGGCGTCTTCGCAACGTTTGGCCAGGTCGGCGGCGCCGGCGGCGTCCACCAGCCAGGGGTGGAACAGGTCGAGATCGAGGCCGGCCACGTCGGGCGTGGCCAGGTCTTCGGCATCGGGCAGGCCGGCGGCCGGGTCTTCGGCGGTAAAGCGCGCAATGTCGTAGGCGGCACGCACCGTTTGTTCAATCGCGCCGCGTGAAAAATCACTGGTGCTGGCATTGCCGCGGCGTTGGCCCAGGTAGACCGTGACGCCCAGCGACTTGTCGCGGTTGCGCTCAACGTTTTCGATCTCGCCCTTGCGCACCGACACCGACAGCCCGGCGCCCTCGCTCACCTCGGCCGCGGCATCGCTGGCGCCCTGCTCTTTGGCGATGGCCAGTGTGTCGTCGATGATCTGCTGGAACTGCGCACGGTTGAAGGCGAAGCCTTGGGAGGTGGTGGATCCGGACATGGGGTGGGTTTTGCGCGGGGCAGGCGCTGCAGCGAGGGTGGGCGACAATGATAGCCACCCCCCAAAACGTCATGAACGTCCCGGCTTATGCGCCAACGCCCTGAAGAAACCCCGGCGCCCGCCTACATCCCCGAGCGCCCCAGCAAGACCCGCCGCAAGCAGCAGGCCCATGATCTGCAGTCGCTGGGCGAAGACCTGGTCGAGTTGCCGGCCAGCCGGCTGGTCGGCCTGCCCATGCCCGAAGTGCTGCGTGACGCGATCGCCCAGTTCCACCGCACCCGCACCTTCGAGGGCAAGCGCCGGCAGTTGCAGTACAACGGCAAGCAAATGCGATGTGCCGCCGACGCCCCGCTGCGCGAGGCGGTGGCCCACTTCAAGCTGGGCTCGGCCAAGGAC
>JBBRJU010000193.1:0-5490 GCA_038218895.1 Burkholderiales bacterium | reverse complement strand
GCTGAACCGAAGGACGGCGAAAGCTTCTTCCGCAAGGTGGTGCGGTTCGTGGCCAACCCGGCCACCGAGTGGTCGGAAGCTGGCACGCGCCAGGACGACGGCAACGAGCTGGAAAAATCCGAGCTCAAGGCCATGGTCGAGCGCAAACGGCGCAATGATTTTGTGCGCAAGCGCGAGCTGGACACCCTGCGCAAGCTGCGCCGCGACGGCCTGTCGCCCGAGCAGCTGGCGGCACTGGGCGGTTCGTCCAAGATCGCCGACTCCGAAGCGCGGCTGTCCGAAGGCCCCAGCGCCCGCGCCGACGTCGGCGTGAAGGCCAAGATCGACGAAATCGAGCAGCAGATGGTGGGCGAGCAGTTGCCGCGCGAGACGACCGTGCGCCAGCGTCCGCCACCACGGCGGCCACCGGTGGCGCCGCAGCATCCGACGGATTTCTACAACGCGCCCACCGCGCCAGCGGCCTTTGAAGGCGGCCGGCCGATGCCAGCGGCGCCGGGTCCGCCCACCTTGCCCGCACCGCACAGACCGCCAATACCGCCAATACCGCAAATACCACCGATACCGCCCATATCTTCGATACCTTCGATACGGCAGCCGCAGCCGCTGGCACCCGACCGCTTGCCGCCGCTGCCGACCCTGCCCGACAGTGATTTCCCGCCGCCAGCACCAGCGCGCAATGCGGGCGGCGCGCAAGCGCGCAACCCGCCCGCCGGTGTCGTCAGCACCTGGGCGCCTGCCGGCAAGCCGGCCGCACCGCATGCGCCAGCACGTTTAAACACACCAATGCCAGACCCGCCGATCCAGCCGATCGGCGGCGTCGGGCTGCCGCGCAGCGACAGCAGCTTCGACACCAACAGCCGCTTTGCGGTCGAGGTCAACGAAGTGGTGCACGACCCGGATCTCGATGAGGCGGTGATCGCCTTCGCCAACGCCGACTTCAACCAGTGCGAGCAGGCGCTGACCAGCCTGTGCCGGCCGAATGCCTCACGTGCCGGCCATGCCGAGACCTGGCTGGTGCTGTTCGACCTTTACCGTGCCACCGGCCAGCAGCAGAAGTTCGAGAACCTGTCGCTGGAGTTCGCCAATCGTTTCGACCGCTCGTCGCCGCAGTGGTACTCGCTGCCACGCCGGGTGGCCGACGCCGCTGCGGAAGAGCGCCCGGACACCCGGGGTGTCAAGGGCGACATCGGCTGGGTGAGCCCGGCCCTGCTGGATGTGGACGCCGTGGCCCGGTTGCGGTCGAGTACGCTGCAGCTGCCGCTGCCCTGGGTGCTGGACTGGTCAGCCCTGCAGACAGTGGACGCCGAAGCCGCCGCCCACCTGAACCTGCTGTTCCGCCAATGGGCACCGCAGGCCATCGACATGCGCTGGATCGACGCCGACCGCCTGCTGCATGCCCTGCAGGAGGCGGCCCCCACCGGCGTGCGCGACGCCGACCCGGCGTTCTGGATGGTGCGGCTGGAGGCGCTGCGCCTGTCGAACCGGCCCGACCAGTTCGACGAGACCGCGATCGACTACTGCGTGACCTACGAGGTGTCGCCGCCATCCTGGGAGCGCGCGCGCTGCCAGGTGCGGGCGGCCAGTGCCGGCAATGCCACCACGTCGCCGACGATGTCCATCGTCAGCGAGGTGCATTCCAGCTTCCTCGAGTCCAGCCTGCTGGACGACGGCCATGCCGGCCAGCAGCTGGCTGCGGTGGAGCTGTCGGGCCAGTTGGCCGGCGACATCGGCGGCATCCTGCAGCAGCTGGACCGCAAGCTGGGCGCCGCCACCTTGGTGCATGTGGCCTGTGCGCGGCTGATCCGGGTCGACTTCATCGCTGCGGGCGACCTGCTGAACTGGGTGTTGGCCAAGCAGAGCGAGAACCGCGGCATCACCTTCGTCGATGCCCACCGCCTGGTGGCGCTGTTCTTCGGCGCCATGGGCATCAACGAGCACGCCCGCGTGCAGGTGCCTCGGGACTGAGACCGCAACAGTCTGACGCGCCTGCGGCCCGCTGCCAGCGGCCGCCCTCCATTTGAACGGACATTCCCCATGGAACCCTTCCACGGCACCACCATCGTCAGCGTGCGCCGCCAGACCCCGCAGGGCTGGCAGGTGGCGCTGGGCGGTGACGGCCAAGTCACGCTGGGCCACATCATCATCAAGGCCAGTGCCCGCAAGGTGCGCAAGCTGCACCGCGACACGGTGCTGGCCGGTTTTGCTGGCGCCACCGCCGACGCCTTCACCTTGTTCGAACGCTTCGAGGCCAAGCTGGAGAAGCACCAGGGCCACCTGGTGCGGTCCGCCATCGAGCTGACCAAGGATTGGCGCACCGACCGCGTGCTGCGCCGGCTGGAAGCCATGCTGGCCGTGGCCGACCGCGAGGCCAGCCTGATCATCACCGGCAACGGCGATGTGCTGGAGCCGGAGCTGGGCATCGTCTCGATTGGTTCGGGCGGCTCCTATGCGCAAGCAGCAGCGCGGGCGCTGTTGCAGCACACCGAACTGGGCGCGGCCGAGATCGTCAAGCAGTCACTCGCGATTGCCGGCGACCTGTGCATCTACACCAACCAGAACCACACCATCGAGGTCTTGGAATGAGCATGACCCCGCAGGAAATCGTTTCTGAACTCGACCGCCACATCGTCGGCCAGAACGCCGCCAAGCGCGCGGTGGCCATTGCCTTGCGCAACCGCTGGCGCCGCCAGCAGGTGCCTGAGGGACTGCGCAGCGAGATCACGCCGAAGAACATTCTGATGATCGGGCCCACCGGCGTGGGCAAGACCGAGATCGCCCGGCGCCTGGCCAAGTTGGCCGACGCGCCGTTCATCAAGGTGGAAGCCACCAAGTTCACCGAGGTGGGCTATGTGGGCAAGGATGTCGACAGAATCATCCGCGACTTGGTCGACATGGCAGTCAAGCAAGAGCGCAGCAGCGCGATGAAGCGCCAGCGCGCCCGCGCGGAAGACGCCGCCGAGGAGCGCATCCTGGACGTGCTGGTGCCCCCGCGCCGCCACGAAGCGGGCTTTGGCAGCGCACCCGCCGACGGCAAGGACAACACCGCACGCCAGGTGATGCGCAAGCGCCTGCGCGAAGGTGCGCTGGCCGACAAGGAGATCGAGCTCGACCTGACCGAGCCGCGTACCAGCATGGACATCGTCACCCCGCCGGGCATGGAAGAGATGGCCGAGCAGCTGAAGGGCCTGTTCTCGCAGATGGGCCCGGGCAACAAGAAGACCCGCAAGCTGAAGATCGCCGAGGCGCACAAGCTGCTGGTCGATGAAGAAGCCGCCAAGCTGGTGAATGACGAGGACATCAAGACCCAGGCGCTGGCCAATGCCGAGAACAACGGCATCGTCTTCATCGACGAGATCGACAAGGTGTGCTCGCGCAGCGAGGGCACCGGCGCCGAGGTGTCGCGCCAGGGCGTGCAGCGGGATCTGCTGCCGCTGGTGGAGGGCACCACGGTGAGCACCAAGCACGGCATGGTCAAGACCGACCACATCCTGTTCATCGCCTCGGGCGCGTTCCACCTGGCCAAGCCGAGTGACCTGATCCCCGAGCTGCAGGGGCGCTTTCCGATCCGGGTCGAGCTGGGGCCGTTGAGCATCGATGATTTCGAGGCCATCCTCACCAGCACCCATGCCAGCCTGGTCAAGCAGTACCAGGCGCTGCTGGCCACCGAGGGTGTGACGCTGGAGATTGCGCCCGACGGCATCCGCCGGCTGGCACAGATTGCGCATGGCGTGAACGAGCGCACCGAGACCATCGGCGCGCGCCGCCTGGCCACGGTGATGGAGCGGCTGCTCGATGACGTGAGCTTCGACGCGCCCAACCGCAGCGGCCAGACCGTGGCGATCGACGCCGCGCTGGTCGAAGCCAGGCTCGGCGAGCTGGCGAAAAACGAAGACCTGTCGCGCTACATCCTGTAGCCCGAAATCAGGCCGAAATCAGGCCGAGCTCGTTCGGCCGAGCCGGGCTGCGGTGGCGGCCGGTTCAACGGCCGCGCACCATGGCCAGCAGCTTGCCGGTGTCGAGCGTGCGGGCTTGTTCGCGCATGGCTGGCAGGTACTGCGCCTGCAGGCCCTGGGCCTGCTGCAGCGTGCCGGCATAGGCGTCCTTCAGCATCTGCGCGCTCAGCACCCGCCCGCCGGCGTAGTAGCGCTTGGCCACATGGCCCAGCGCATACGTGGCGGCAAAGCTCATGCCGCTGCTCACCGCTTGCCGGCCCAGGCCCCCCAGCAGGCCGCCACCCACCTTGCCCAGCAAGCCGCCCAGCAGCTTGCGGCCGGCCTGCTCCAGGTACTGCGACGTGAGCCCCACGCCGGCAGTGGCCAAAAAATCCTTCACATGGCCGCTGTCGAGCTGGTAGCCGTGGGCCTGGCCGATGCGGTAGACCAGTTTCATCTGCAACGGGATGATGGCCAGCGTGGACAGGTTCTCGGGCAACAACTCGAGCGCACCGTTGAGGATCGCTGCGTTCAGGATGGCCTTGTCGAGTGCAGCCTGGTCGATGGCAGCGGCGTCGGTGGCGGGCGCTGTCGTGAGCGCCGTCGTGGGCGCTGTCGTGGGCGCGGTAGTAGGTGCCGTGGCGTGCGCGCCGGCCGTACCGTGCGCAGATGCCGCCTGCGCAGACACTGCGGTGGCGGCGCGGATCGGCGCTTGCGCCGGGGTGCCAGTGTCCTGCGCCAGTGCGTCGGTTTCCTGCGCCAGCGCGTCGGCCTGCTGCGCAAAACCGCTGGCCACGGCCGCAGCCAGGCCCAGACGCTGGCCCAGACCGTCGAGAAAGGCCCGCTCGGCCGGGGTCTGTGCACCGTCGGCATCGCAGACGCACACTGCCATCTCATAGGCCAGCAGCCGGGCGTCGGCGCCGCTGAGCTGGGGCACGGCAGTGTCCAGGCTCACCCGCCGGAGCAGCACGTCCTGGTACAGCGTCGGCAGGTGCACACCCTCGGCCTGGCCCAGACCGTCGACGATGCGTTTGATCTCTTCACGCTCACGCGCATGCTTCTGGCCGTCGGCAAAGGCGGCCAGCAAGCTGATGGTGAGAATGGCCTGCTGTTCGGTGGCGGTCAATGGGGGTCCTGGTGGTAGGTGGACGACGGCGTCGGCCAGGTTCGGTTGCCCGCGCTGCCGAAAGTTCCGGCTGTCACCGCAACCACAACCGCAACCGCCATCACCACGGCGCCGCGCGCCGCAGCCGGGCGATCAGTACTTCGGGGCCGATGCGGCAGGCGGCACCACGATCACCGTGGTGCCTTCACCGGCTGAGCCGGTGGCGCCGGTACTGCCAGTGCTGCCGGTACTGCCAGTAGTAGGTGCACGTCAGACAGCGCCCACAAGCCGGTGGCTGTGCCCGCAACAATCCTGCGCTGCAACGCTCGGCTGCGCCGCCGGACCCTGGCGCCAAGGCATCAAACCACCGAGACGCCCAGGTGTCAATGCGCCTCGCGCTCGCGCTGCAAGGCCAGCAGGCCGTCGAAGATCAGCGAGTCGATCAGCTCATGC
>JBBRJU010000192.1:0-5493 GCA_038218895.1 Burkholderiales bacterium | reverse complement strand
CCGGCACCAATGGCGGCCCGGCGGGTGATCTCTACATCGAGATCCGCATCAAGGAACACGACATCTTCGAGCGTGACGGCGACGACCTGCACTGCACTGTGCCAGTGTCGTTCACCACCGTGGCGCTGGGTGGCAGCATCGAGGTACCCACGCTCAGCGGCAACGCCGAGATCGACTTGCCCGAAGGCACGCAGCATGGCAAGACCTTTCGCCTGCGTGGCAAGGGCATCAAGGGCCTGCGCAGCAGCTACCCGGGCGACCTGTACGCCCATGTGTCTGTGGAGACGCCGGTCAAGCTCACCGAGCACCAGCGCAAGCTGCTCAAGGAACTGGATGAATCGCTGAAGAAGGGTGGCGAGAAACATTCGCCCAACGCCAAGAGCTGGACCGACCGGGTCAAGGACCTGTTCAAGTGAGGCTCTGATGGCGGTCTGTGGGCCGGAACTTGGCTGCGGTGTCACACTCCCACCCGCAGCCATGGACATCCTCACCGCCGCCCGCCGCACCCCATGGCACAACATCTGGCCCATGGCCCGGCACAACACCCGGCCTAAACCCCGACAGATCGCCCGGATCATGGCCCACCACGGCGCCGTGTTCGCCACCCGTGTTGGGGCCTGCCTGGTCGCCGGCGGACTTGTCGCCCGCGCCGGATCGGTGATTTTTGCTGCCACGCTGGCTGGTGCGGCGCTGTCCGCTGGCGCCCAGCCGGTGCGCACCGCGCATGTCACTGCCGAGCTGGTGGCCCGCAGCCCCGGCGTGCAGCCGGGGCAGGCCTTGCAGGTCGGCCTGCGGCTGCAGCACATCCCGCACTGGCACACCTACTGGCGCAATCCGGGTGATTCAGGCCTGCCCACCACGCTGGCCTGGACCCTGCCCGCCGGCGCCCAGGCCGGGCCGATCGACTGGCCGGCACCGCGCCGCATCCCCATCGGCCCGCTGGTCAACTATGGCTATGAAGGCGACCTGCTGCTGCCGCTGCGCTTCACCGCGCCGGCCGACGCCCAGCCCGGCAGCACGCTGCAGTTGCAGGCAGTTGCCAACTGGCTGGTCTGCAACGACGTCTGCATCCCTGAATCGGCCACGCTGAACCTGGCCGTGCCAGTGCTGGCGCCCGGTGCCAGCCCGGCACCGGGCCCGTTGGCTGACCGGTTCGATGCCGCCACCGCCGAGGCTCCCGCCGCGCTGACCGGCTGGCATGCCGAGGTGCAGCGTGCCGGGCGCGACCTGCAATTGCGCCTGGTGCGCACGCCAGCGCCGTCGCCTGGTGATGCCCTTGCGCTGCCACCGGTGCATGTCTTCCCCTACCCGGAGCAGTTGCTGGAGCCCGCCCGCCATGCGGTCTACCGCACCCCTGACGGCTATCTGGTGCAGATGGCGCTGGCGCCCTATGCGGCCCAGGTACCTGCCACGCTGCAGGCTATCGCCGTGGCCCAGGTGGCGCCGGGCAGCGCCGGCAGCCCCTGGGGCATGCCGCAGCGCAATGCCGAGTTCACCGCGCCCATCACGGAGGTGGCAGCGCTTGCCCTGCCCGCTGGGGCAGTGCGGCTGGACGACCCACTGGCCGTTGGCGCGTCCAGCAAGCCTGGCAGCAAGCTGGCGCTGCTGGGCGACCGGGCCGGCGCCACGCCCGGCAGTGGCGGCGCGGCCACATCAGGCGCCATGGCCAGCCTGGGCCTGCTGGCCGCACTGACCCTGGCGCTGGTGGGCGGCATGGTGCTGAACCTGATGCCCTGCGTGTTTCCGGTGTTGTCGATCAAGCTGCTGGGCCTGGCCCAGCACGCCGACCGGCCGGGTCAGCTGCGCAGCCATGCCATGGCCTATGGCGCCGGCGTGGTGCTCAGCTTCCTGGCGCTGGCCGGCGTGCTGCTGGCCTTGCGGGCGGCGGGTGGGGCCGTCGGCTGGGGTTTCCAGTTGCAGGAGCCGGGCGTGGTGTTCTTGCTGGCGCTGCTGTTCTTTGCACTGGGCCTGAACCTGATGGGCCAGTTCGAGCTGGGCAACCTGATGCCACAGAGCCTGGCCAGCTGGCGCGCACGTCGCCCGGGGCTCGACGCCTTCGGTTCGGGCGTGCTGGCGGTGCTGGCCGCCAGCCCCTGCACTGCGCCGTTCATGGGTGCGGCGCTGGGCTTTGCGGTCACCCAGCCGGCGCCGCAGGCACTGGCGGTGTTCGGCGCACTGGGTCTGGGCATGGCCCTGCCCTACATGGCGCTGGTGCTGATGCCCGGCTGGCGCCACCGGCTGCCACGGCCGGGGCCGTGGATGCTGCAGCTGAAGCAGGCACTGGCCTTTCCGATGTTTGCCACCGTGGTGTGGCTGGTGTGGGTGCTGGGGCTGCAGGCGGGCATCGACGGTGCGGCCCAGACCCTGCTGGCACTGCTGGGCTTGGCGGCCCTGGTGTGGCTGCTGGGCCTGCTGCGCCAGCCGACACCCGCCGCGCGGATGAGCGCCGCAGCAGGCGTGGCCGCCATGGTAGCCCTGCTCGTCTGGAGCTGGCCGACCGCGCTGGAACCAGCCCCGGCGGCCGGTGCAGCCACAGCCTCCGCAGCCGGCGCCACGGCGCTGGCGCGACAGGACTGGCTGCCCTACAGCGATGCCGCCGTGGCGGCCCAGCTGGCCCAGGGGCGCACCGTGTTCGTCGATTTCACCGCCGCCTGGTGCGTCAGCTGCCAAGTCAACAAGCGGCTGGTGCTCACCCAGCCCGCCGTGCTGGCCGACTTCGACCGGGCCCAGGTGGTACGCATGCGGGCCGACTGGACCCGGCGTGACGCCGAGATCACTGCGGCGCTGGCGCGGCTGGGGCGCAACGGCGTGCCGGTGTATGCACTGCTGCGCCCCGGCCAGGAACCTTTGCTGTTGCCGGAAATTCTGACTGCCGGCCTGGTGCGCAGCGCGCTGGCCGGCCTGTGAGCGCCGGTGCCGCCATCCGCGTCGGTGGTCCTGTCCTTCCCCCACTTGCACCGGAGTGCACCATGCCCCTGCACCGACACCTCGCCCTGGCCACCGTGCTGGCTGTTGCCGCCACACTGCCGCTGCCATCAGTGGCGCTGGCGGTGGGCGACGCCGCACCCGCCTTCACGCTGCAGGATACCCAGGGCAAGACAGTGCATCTGGCCGACTTCAAGGGCCAGCATGTGGTGCTGGAATGGACCAACCCCGGCTGCCCCTTCGTGGTGAAGCACTACGGCGGGCAGAACATGCAGGCGCTGCAGAAAGAGGCCAGGGCCAAGAACGTGGTGTGGTTGACCATCAATTCCACCGCCCGTGGCCACCAGGACCACCTCGCGCCAGCGGCGCTGCAGGACAAGCTTCTGAAGGACTGGGGTGCTGCACCCACCGCCGTGTTGATGGACGAGCGCGGCAGCGTGGGCAAGGCCTATGCCGCCCGCACCACGCCGCACATGTATGTCATCGACCCGGTCGGCAAGCTGGTGTTTGCCGGTGGCATCGACGACAAGCGCAGTTCCAACCCGGCGGACATCCCGGGCGCCAAAAACTTCGTGCGGGCGGCGCTGGCCGATGCCCTGGCCGGCAAGCCGGTGGCCACGCCCAGCGCAACGCCCTACGGCTGCAGCATCAAATACGAAGTCAGCTGACCGGCGCCGGGACAGGTCAAAACAAACTGGCTTGCGCGCTGGCCACCGCAGCCTGCCGACGTGCGCTGCGAAACTGAGTCAAATCGAGCTCCACCCGGGCGCGCGCCAGGCCCAGCCGGTCAGCCGCCTTGCAAAAACGCTGGCGCAGCAGTTGGGCCCAGATGCCACTGCCGGTCATGCGCGCACCGAACTGGCTGCTGTTGTCGGCGCCGCCCCGCATCTCCCGGATGCGCGCCATCACCCGCGCGGCGCGGTCGGGGAAGTGCTGCTGCAGCCATTGCTGGAACAGCGGGTTCACCTCCCAGGGCAGGCGGATGACGATGCTGAATGCCGAGCTGGCACCGGCTTCGGCGGCTGCGGACAGGATGCGTTCCAGCTCAGGCTCGTTGAGGAACGGGATCACCGGTGACACGCTCACGCCCACCGGAATGCCGGCTGCCGCCAGCTTGCGGATGGTCTGCAGCCGACGCGCTGGCGCAGCGGCGCGCGGCTCCATCACCCGGGCCAGCGCCGGGTCGAGCGTGGTGATGGACACATACACGGCGGCCAGCTGCTGCGCAGCCATCGGCGCGATCAGATCGATGTCGCGCTCGACACCGGCCGACTTGGTGATCAGCGAAAACGGGTGGCGGAATTCACTGCAGACCTCGATGACTTGGCGGGTGATGCCCAGCTGGCGCTCGGCGGGCTGGTAAGCGTCGGTGGCGGAGCCGATGTTCAACAGCATCGGGCTGTAGCTGCGGGCTGAAAACGCCTCACGCAGGCGTTGGGCTGCATTCATCTTGGCCACGATGCGGGTTTCGAAATCCAGCCCGGGCGACAGGTTCAGGTAGCTGTGGGTGGGGCGCGCGTAACAATAGATGCAGCCGTGCTCGCAGCCCCGGTACGGGTTGATCGACAGGTCGAAGCCGATGTCGGGTGAGTCATTGCCAGACAGGATGGTCTTGACCTGCTCTTCCACCACGCGGGTAGCGGGCGGCAGGGTGTGCGCCGCCACGGCCTGGTCGAGGCTGCCCCAGCCGTCATCGGTGGCCTGGCGCTCGTCTTGGCTGAAGCGGTGCGCCAGCGCCCAGACCGTGCCGCGACCCTTGCGCAGCGACTGGGCCATGCCGGCGGGCGGAATGGGGCGAACGGGATAGACGGGGATGGTGCGCATGCCTGTCAATATAGACAGTCACTGTACATCCGTCCAGTCTTTTGAAGCGGGGTTAGCCTGACGGCTTGTATCACCGTCCGGCCTTCGGCAGCCACTCGCTGCCTTCCGGCAGCTCGGCGCAGCCTCAGTACTCGCCGCTGCCGGCGCTGCCCGGCGCCAAGTTGTCGAACTTGGTCAGTGGCTTCAGGAAAGTGAGCTTGACCGTGCCCACCGGGCCGTTGCGCTGCTTGCCGATGATGATCTCGGCGATGCCCGGCTCCTTGCACGCGTCCTTGGTGTAGTACTCGTCGCGGTAGATGAACATGATCACGTCGGCGTCCTGCTCGATGGCGCCCGATTCACGCAGGTCGCTCATCATCGGCCGCTTGTCGGTGCGGGACTCGACCGACCGGTTCAGCTGCGACAGCGCAATCACCGGGCACTGCAGCTCCTTGGCCAGCGCCTTCAGCCCGCGCGAGATCTCGCTGATTTCGGTCGCGCGGTTCTCGCCGTCGCTCTTGCCCGTGCCGCTCATCAGCTGCAGGTAGTCGACCACGATCAAGCCCAGCGTGCCGCCAAACTGCCGCGCCATGCGGCGCGACCGGGCGCGCAACTCGGCCGGGTTCAGCGCCGGTGTTTCGTCGATGAACATCTGGGCACGGCCCAGCTTTTCCGCCGCCTCGGTCAGGCGCGTCCATTCATCGTCACGCAGGCGGCCGGTGCGCAGCCCGGACTGGTCGATGCGGCCCAATGAGCCGACCATGC
>JBBRJU010000191.1:0-5527 GCA_038218895.1 Burkholderiales bacterium | reverse complement strand
GCATTACGTGGAAGACAACGAGACCAACGTCGAGGTGATGCGCGGCATCCTGGCGCAGCGCCCGCAGATCGTGCTGGAGGTGTCGACACTGGGGCTGGACGGCTTGACCGCCATCCGCAGCCGCCGGCCCGACCTGATCCTGCTGGACATGAACCTGCCCGATGTGGACGGGCTGGAACTGCTGCGCGAATTGCAGCGCGATCCGGACTGCGCCACGATCCCGGTGGTGGTGGTGTCGGCCGATGCCACACCGGGCCGCATCGAGGCTGCGCTGGCCGCCGGCGCGCGCCGCTACATGACCAAGCCGCTGAACCTGGGCAGCTTCCTGGGCATGCTCGACGAGCTGCTCGAAGGCATCGACAGCCGCTTTGGCTGAAGGACACCAGGCGTTGCGAAGATGAACCTGGTGTCCTTGCGGCTGCAGCAGCGGCGCAGCATTGCCGGGCCGCAGGGGCGGCGTCAGGACTTCGCCTTGGCCGGCGCGGTGTCATTGGCCGGCGCCTTCGGTGCGGCGTCGCGCGCCGGGCGGGCCGGCTTGTCCGCTGCGGCGGCTGCGGGCGTGTAGGCGGCGCCGGCCACTTTCAGGCCGTTTTGCGACAGCTTGGCAGCATTGCCCGGGCCCATGCCCGAGACACGCTCGACCAAGTCAGCCCAGCTCTTGAAGTTGCCTTGCTGGCGTGCGTTGAGGATCTTGCCGGACAGCGCCGGACCGATGCCCTTGACGGCCTCGAGCTCGGCGGCGCTGGCCTGGTTGACTTCAGCGGCAGCAGCGCCTTGGCCGGCCAGCAAGGCCAGGGTGGCAAACAGGGCGGCAATCAGGGAACGGATCATGGTGGGCTCCTCGGGGAAGGGTGGGGTGGATGGACTTGGGTTGGCAGCCCGCAGCTTGCAGCCTGTCGGACTGGTGCCCATTCTGCGAACTGGCGCCGGCACTGGCACTCCCTCTGGGGTGGGTGCCGAGGGGGGCCCACCAAGGATGGCCCACCTGCAGCCAAGGCTACCCAAGTCAGTGCACACTATCGATATGAGGTTCAAAAAATCAAAGGTCTGGTTGCCGATTACAGGCAGCAGCTTGCGCTTAGCACTCGGCACCCAAGAGTGCTAATATCGATGGAACCAAGCCTTCCAGGCCCAGTCGGAATGAGCATGAACCCTTCAATTGCTTCCACCTCCCTGTCTGTCCGCGACCCGTGGGCCCTGGTGCCGTCGCTCGGCAACCTGGACGCCTACATCTCGGCCGTGAACCGGTTGCCGATGCTGACGCAGGAAGAAGAATCACGCTATGCGCGGCGCCTGCGTGACGATGCCGATGTCGACGCTGCCGGCCGCCTGGTGCTGTCGCACTTGCGGCTGGTGGTGTCGGTGTCGCGCCAGTACCTGGGTTACGGCCTGCCGCATGGTGACCTGATCCAGGAAGGCAACGTCGGCCTGATGAAGGCCGTCAAGCGCTTCGACCCCGACCAGGGCGTGCGCTTGGTCAGTTATGCCTTGCACTGGATCAAGGCCGAGATCCATGAGTACATCCTCAAGAACTGGCGCATGGTCAAGCTGGCCACCACCAAGGCACAGCGCAAGCTGTTCTTCAACCTGCGCTCGATGAAGCAGCGCATGAAGAGCGACGCCAGCGACGCCAATGCCCACCGCAACAACCTGTCGGCCGCCGAGATCGACAGCGTGGCGCGCAGCTTGAACGTGAAGCCGGCCGAGGTGATCGAGATGGAAACCCGGCTCTCCGGCGGTGACGTGGCGCTGGAGCCGCAGACCGATGACGGCGAAGAGGCTTACGCCCCGATTGCCTACCTCGCCGACGACAGCGGCGAGCCCACCCGCGTGCTGGAAGCCCGCCGCCGGGATGCCTTGTCGAGCGACGGCCTGGTGCAGGCGCTGGCGGTGCTGGATGACCGCAGCCGCCGCATCGTCGAAGAGCGCTGGCTGAAGGTGAACGACGACAGCTCGGGCGGCATGACGCTGCATGACCTGGCGTCCGAGTACGGCGTCAGCGCCGAGCGCATCCGCCAGATCGAGGTGGCGGCGATGAAGAAGATGCGCAAGTCGCTGGAAACTGCCTGATCTGGCGCAGCACACTGGCCGAAAAACGCCGCGCGATGCGCGGCGTTTTTCTGGGTGCGTCCCTCAGGCGGGTTCCGCCAGCAGCAGTTTCAGATCGTCGGCGAGCGCCTGCGCGCCAGTGCCGTAACGGGTGAAGAGCCGCACCCGGCCCTTGGCATCGAAGACATACGAGCCGGCGGTGTGGTCCATGGTGTAGCTGGTGTCGGTCTTGCCCGGCACCTTGTTGAAGAACACCTTGAACTCCTTGGCCGCTGCCACTGTCTGCTCGGGCGTGCCGCGCAGGCCGACGATGTCGGGGCCGAAGTTCGCGACATAGGCCTCCAGCAGCTCGGCCGTGTCGCGGGCCGGGTCGATGGTGACGAAGATGCCTTGCACGCGGGCACCATCGGCGCCCAGTGACCGCTTCACCTCAGCCAGCTCTGCCATGGTGCTGGGGCACACGTCAGGGCACTGGGTGAAGCCGAAAAACACCACCACCACCTTGCCTTTGTAGTCGGCCAGGCTGCGCACTTGGCCGTCTGGATCGACCAGCGCCAGGCTGCGGGCGTATTCGGCGCCGGTGATGTCGATGGCCTTGAAGGCAGGCTTGCCACTGCCGGGCACGTCACAGGCGGCCAGGCTGGCCAGGGCACCTGCACCAGCCAGCATGAAGGCGCGGCGTGCAGGCGTCCGAGGCGGGGTCTGGGGCGGGATCGGAGTCGAGGCGGGCGTCATCAAAGCCATGGCAGCAGATAGTGGTCGACCAGCAGCGCCGCAAACAGTAGCGACAAATGCCAGATCGAGAAGCGGAAGGTCTTGCGCGCCAGCGCGTCGCTGTAATCGCGCCACAGCATCCAGCCATAGGCGATGAACCACGCACCCAGCACCACCGCACAGGCCAGGTAGAGCCAGCCGCTCATGCCGATGATGAACGGCAGCAGCGTGGCCGCGAACAGCACCAGGGTGTAGAGCAGCACATTGAGCCGGGTGAAATCACTGCCGTGGGTGACAGGCAGCATCGGCAGGCCGGCGCGGCGGTAGTCCTCCACCCGGTACAGCGCCAGCGCCCAGAAGTGCGGCGGTGTCCACAGGAAGATGATCAAACACAGCACCAGGGCCTCGGGGCCGACGTCATTGCGCAATGCGGCCCAGCCCAGCACCGGCGGCATGGCGCCGGAGGCGCCGCCGATGACGATGTTCTGCGGCGTCATCGGCTTGAGCACCACGGTGTAGATGACGGCATAGCCGACGAAGGTGGCAAACGTCAGCCACATGGTCAGCGGGTTCACCCACCAGTACAGCAGGGCGCTGCCCAGGCTGCACAGCACACCGGAGAACAGCAGCGCCTGCGCGGTGGTCAGCTCGCCCCTGGCCGTGGGGCGCCATGCCGTGCGGGCCATCTTGCTGTCGATGGCTTGCTCGACCAGGCAGTTGAAGGCGGCTGCGGCACTGGCCACCAGCCAGATGCCGATGGTGGCGGGCACCGCCAGTCGCAGCGTCGGCCAGCCCGGCTCGGCCAGCAGCATACCGATGACCGCGCAAAACACGATCAACTGCACCACCCGGGGCTTGGTCAGCGCCAGGTACTGCCGCACACGGCTGGCCGCAGGGCTGGAAGGAAGGACGGAAGCGGTCATCAGCAAAACTGAGGATTCTAGGAGGCGGAAGCCCGGGGCGCCGTGGCCGACGGCTTGGTGGACGGTCGGCGGCCGGCCGGCGCCGGGACGGTCACGCCTGGTGGCGCTCTCAAACGCGCCCACAGCGAGGTGAGCACGGCCACCAGGCCAGCAGCGCCGGCGCTGTGGGCCAGGGCTGCGGCAATGGGCCAGCCCAGCACCACGTTGGACAGGCCGCTGGCCAGCTGCCACAACAGCAAGCCGGCCAGCGCCAGCCCGTAGCGCCGCGCCGAGGCGTCAGCACTGCGCCGCAGGGCCACACCCAGCGCCACCAGCGCCAGCACCACCACCACCGCAAACAGCCGGTGCACCATGTGGATGGCCACCAGGGCATCGAAGGGCAGCGCCCCGCCCTGCCCCGTCTGGCCCAGGTGGCGCAGCAGGGTGAAACCGTGGGCGGCGTCCATCTGCGGCCACCACTGGCCGTTGCAGGCCGGAAAACCCTGGCAGGCCAGCACCGCATAGTTGGTGCTGACCCACCCGCCCAGCGCGATCTGCACCACCACCACCACCAGCGCGCCGGCCACCCAGGCCGGTGCCAGGCGTGGCCGGGCCTGCAGCAGCGGCCGGGCGCGGAAGGATTCATGCTGTAGCACCAGCAGCGCCAGCAGCACCATGGCACCCAGCAGATGCAGCGTGACCACCGCCGGGTAGAGCTTGAGGGTGACGGTGTACTTGCCGAAAGCGCCCTGCACCAGCACCCACACCAAGGTGGCCGTGGCCCACCAGGGCGAGTGCGGCAGCTGCGCCCGGGCGCGCCAGCTCATGGCTGCGGCCACCAGGATCAGCGCGCCCACGGCCATGGCCAGGTAGCGGTGCAGCATTTCGACCCAGGCCTTGCCCACGGTGACCGGCCCGGTGGGCAGGGCCGCCTGGGCGGCGCTGATCTCGGCATGCGCGCCAAACGGGCTCAGCTCGCCATAGCAGCCCGGCCAGTCGGGGCAGCCCAGGCCGGAGTCGGTGAGCCGGGTGAAGGCGCCCACCACGATCAGGTCGAGCGTGAGAAACAGGATCAGCGCGGTCAGCGCCGCCAGCTTGCGCGGCAGCGGCGCGCCGCGCTGGCGCAGCCACCACCACGACAGCGGCAGCAAGGCGATCACCGCAGCCAGACCCAGCAGGCGCAGCAACGGGCTCCAGTCGATCAGCGCGTGGGCAGCTTGCATGGTGCGTGGTTCAGGGCCTGGACGCAGAGGCTGGGGCTGGGACTGCGGCGGCAGCGGCAGCCGGGGCCGGGGCCGCTGCCGGTGCACCGGCAGGTGCCACGGTGTCGCTGATCAAAGCCTGGCGGCCGGGCTTGTCCCAGCCGCCCGACGCGCGCAGCAAGCGGTCGATGTCGCGCTTCAGCTTGGCCGGGTCGGCATTTGCCGGCGCACGCATCATCCATTCACCCAGCGGGTCGACGATGTAGAGATGGTCCTCCAGCGCCCGGCCGGATGCGGGCTTCAGCCATGCCGCCACGGTGGCGCGCGGCAGCCGCAGCACATGCATGTCGGGCGTGGCCGACAAGGCTTGCTGCAGGGCCGGCTTCACCGGCACGTCATCGACCACCAGCCACAGCTTGTCGATGCGCTCACGCTCGCGGCCGGTCATCTCGCGCAGCTGGCGCTGCATGTACAGGTGCTTCTCGCAGGCGTCGGCGCAGGCACCGCTGTCGACCACCACCAGCAACCATTGCCCGGCCAGGCTACGCAGCACCTGTGGCGCACCGCCATCCAGCGGCCGGGCCGGCACGGCGGGCATGGCCACACTGGGCTGGATCAGGTCGCTGTAGGCCGTGGCGCCGCCGGTGGGCCGCACGCCGT
>JBBRJU010000190.1:0-5537 GCA_038218895.1 Burkholderiales bacterium | reverse complement strand
GACGCTCGATGGAAAAAACACCGGCAGCCCGCAGGCCTTGAAAATGTGGTCGCTCTGGTGCGGCGCCGTCGAGCTCTTGGAGATATGGTCGTCACCGGCAATCGCGATCACGCCGCCGTGCTTGGCGGTGCCGGCCATGTTGGCGTGCTTGAAGACGTCCGAGCAGCGGTCCACCCCCGGCCCCTTGCCGTACCAGATGCCGAACACGCCGTCGTGCTTTTTGTTGGCGGGGTCGAACTCGAGCTGCTGCGTGCCCCACACGGCGGTGGCGGCCAGCTCTTCATTGACGCCAGGCTGGAAGACGATGTTCTGCGCCGCCAGGTGCTGCTTGGCGGCCCACAGCGCCTGGTCGTAACCCCCCAGCGGGCTGCCGCGGTAGCCGCTGATGAAGCCGGCGGTGTTGAGCCCGGCAGCGGCATCGCGCTGGCGCTGCAGCATGGGCAGGCGCACCAGGGCCTGGATGCCGCTCATGAAGGCGCGGCCGCGCGGCAGGGTGTACTTGTCGTCCAGCGTGGCAGCTTCGAGCGCCAGTCGGACCGACTCGGTCAGGGGTGCGTTCATGGCGTCGGTCTCCAGGCCGAAACAGATGCCACAGTGTAGGAAGAGGGGCCGGAGAAGTCTTTTCTTTGTGGGTCGCCAGCCGGCAGTTCAGCGCAATGAAGCGCTTGAATCCGCGGCTGTGACGCAAGAACGATGCGCCGACGTTCAGACTACGGGAAAACGCGGAGCCCGCTGCCAGCACTGCGCCCGACCCGCCGGCGCCGCCAGGCCATGGCGGCCAGCCCCAGCATCAGCAAGCCGGCCGATGCCGGTTCGGGCACCGGCGCCAACTGGAAGTTGGCACCCAGCCAGGCGCCATTCGCGCCGTCGGACTCACCCGGGTAGATGATGTTGAAGAAGCCGTCGCCGAACCGGTCGCCCAACAGCTGGATGCGCGGGTCGACCGTGGCCGTGCCGGTGGATCCGATGCCGAACGAGGTGGCCGTGCCACCGTCCAGGTAGGCGCCAACCAGATACACCACGCCGGCCTGCAGCACGATGGGCGCCACCGGCGCCCATCGGAACAGGCCCTGCAGCGCGGCGTTGTCGCCGCCCGGCACGTCGGCCAGCAGCAGGGCATCGTTGCCGCCGTCCAGCCACAGCCCCACCTGGGCGGCAGCGTCCAGCCCGTCGCCACCGTGGTCGTAGACACCCAGTGCAGTCAGCCGCAGGTCTTGCGCCACGCTGAACGCAAAGCCCAGGGTGTAGGGCGCGCTTTCAAAGCTTGGCCCGGCTTCGGTCAGCGTGATGGCGGCCACCTGGGCCTGTGCGGTCGAGGTGCCCGCCAACATGGCGGCTGCAAGTGCGGCGGTGGCCAGGGTGCGAGACAAGGTCGGCATGGGAAGAGTCCGGTCGGTACACGTCGGCCGAAGTCTAGGGGGCGCCAGCGCCCGGCGGTGATTGCGGTTGGACTATGACACCCTGGCCCCCGCGTTCGAGGGGCCCCGCTGGGCCACAGACGTTGTTCAATGGGCGCTTGGCGGGCAGCCCGCCAGCCTGACAGCGAAGGAGACATCCATGACCGTTCTGCCCTTGTTCCGCCGCCTGCTGGTGGTTGGCCTGCTGGTGCTGCCGGCGTTGGCCAGTGCCCAACCCAGCACGGCTTTCGTCAAGCGACTGTCCGATGTGGAGGTGCTGGCCGCCAGCCTGGCCCAGGCGGTGGCCGCCCTGCGCACCGAGAACGCCGCACTCACCGCCCAGGCGGGCCTGCTGGACAGCACGGTGAGCCTGCTCAAGGCCCAGAGCAATGCCCTGTCGGTGCAATTGAACACCCAGTCCGCCACCATCGCGGCCATGCAGACCGCACTGAACAAGGAAGTGGCCGACCGCATCGCCTATGCCGACGCTGCAGCCAATACCGCGCTGACGTCGGCCAAGTCCTATTCCGACAACCGGCTGGCGCCGGTGAGCGACAAGCTCACGCATGTCAGCCGCAGCGGAACCAACCTGTTCATCACGGGTGCCAACGTCTTCGTGCGCAACGGCGCCGGCTCCACGACCGGCAGCTCCAACGGGCTGGGCAACCTGATCGTCGGCTACAACGAGTCCCGCAACCAGGGTGCCGCCAACCCCGACGTGCGCACCGGGTCGCACAACCTGATCGTGGGCACCGGCGCCAACTTCAGCCGCAACGCATCGATCATCACCGGCGTCAACAACACCAGCAACGGAAACCATGCGTCGGTGCTGGGCGGCACCGGCAATTTTGCGACCGGCACCTTCTCGACCGTGGTCGGCGGTTTCAACAACAACACGGTCGGTAACTGGTCGACCATCCTGGGTGGGCGCGACCGCACCGCCAGCGGGCAGCTCGACCACCTGCCGTGATGCATCCGGGTGGTGTCTGCGGCGTGGGCGACACTGCGGCCCACCGCCCTCTGCACCGCCCATGCCCATCCGCGAGAAGAAGCCAGCGCCGCCAGCAGCTGCCGCGCCCGTTGACGACGAACCCGGCCGGCCGCCCGTTGAACGGCTGGACCGCTACGATGTCGCGATTCTGACCGAGCTGCAGCGCGATGCGCGGCTCAGCAACGCCGAGCTGGCCAGCCGCATCGGCCTGTCGGCCGCGCCAACCTGGCGGCGGGTGAAGTGGCTTGAAACGCAAGGCATCATCACCGGTTACCGCGCCGAGATCGACCGCCGCAAGATCGGCCTGGGTGCACTGGCCTTCGTGCGGGTGGACGCCGAGCGCAACAACGCCGACGCCACTCGGGCGCTGGAAGACGCCATCCGCGCGCTGCCCGAGGTGGTGGCCTGCCACTACATCAGCGGCGCCGGCACCTTCGAGCTGCAGGTGCTGACCACCGACCTTGACGCCTACAGCCGCTGGGCGATGGACACGCTGTTCAAGTTGCCGAACGTGAAGGACATCCACACCAGCTTCTCGCTCGGCGAGGTGAAGGCCGGCGCCGCGCTGCCGCTGGGACACCTGCGCGCCGCGCTGCGCCCGGCCTCTGCATGATGGCCGACGCACATGCCGCCATGCTGGCCCAGCTGCGCCGCCCCGGCGCCTGCGGTGGCCATCCCGACGCCGCCGGCCTGTTGCAGACCCACCTCTCTTCACTGCTGCTGGCCGGCGACAGGGTGTTCAAGCTGATGCGGCCAGTGGCGCTGCCGTTCGTCGACTTCTCCACCCTGGACAAGCGCCATGCCGCCTGCGAGGCGGAACTGCAGCTGAACCGCCGCACGGCACCGCACTGGTACCAGGCGGTGGTGCCGGTGATCGATGGCGGGCAAGGCGCCAGCATCCCCGCCCCCGGCCGGCCACAACCGGCAGGTGCGGTGGTGGATTGGGCCGTGCGCATGCGCCGCTTCGACGACCACGGGCTCTACAGCCGGCTGGCGGCACGTGGGGCGTTGTCGGCCCACCAGGTGGATGCGCTGGCCGCTGCGGTGGCGCAGTTTCACACCACGCTGCCACCATCACCGCGCGGCTTCGGCAGCCCATCCAGCGTGCGCGCCATGGTCGCGCTGAATCTGCAGGAGCTGGCCGCGCTGCTGGCCACAGCGCCATGGCAGGGCCTGCCGGGCACACCTGCAGCAGCGGCGGGCGTGGCCGGCCTGCAGGCCTGGGCCGACAAGCGTGGTGCGGCACTGGCCGGGTTGATGCAGGCCCGGCTGGCAGCCGGCCAGGTGCGCGAGGGCCACGGCGACCTGCACCTGGGCAACGTGGTGTGGGCCGACGGCGCGCCGGTGCTGTTCGACGCGCTGGCGTTCGACGCCGCATGGCGCCACACCGACCTGGTCGCCGATGCCGCCTTCGCCTTCATGGATTTGCTGGCGGTGGGCCAGCCAGCGCTAGCCTGGCGTTTTGCCAGCGGCTGGCTGGAGGCCACCGGCCAGCGCGATGGCCTGCCGCTGCTGGCCTGGTGGGCAGTGCACCGGGCGGCGGTGCGTGCCAAGGTGGCGCTGCTGTCGCAGCCGGCCAGCCCGGCACCTGCGGCGCTGCCGCCGGACCTGCTGCGCTACCTGGCGGTGGCCCAACGCCTGGCCGCGCCTGCCACCGGCGCGCCCCACCTGGTGCTGACCTGCGGCCTGTCGGGCTCAGGCAAGAGCGCGGTGGCTGCGGCGCTGGCTGCGCGGCTCGGCGGCATCTGCCTGCGCAGCGATGTCGAACGCAAGCGGCTGGCCGGCCTGCCGCCCGGCGCCCTTGGCGGCCCGGCGCTGTACACGCCCGAGGCGGGTGAACGCACCTATGCCCGGCTGCAGCAGCTGGCGGCTGGCGCCCTGGCCGCCGGCGTGCCGGTGGTGGTCGACGCCGCCAGCCTGCAGCGCAGCGAGCGTGCCGCAATGCAGGCGGTGGCGACCCAGGCCGGCGCCCCCTTCAGGTTGCTGGTGTGCCAAGCGCCGGCAGCCGTGCTGGCACAGCGGGTGCAGGCCCGCATGCAGGCGGGCCAGGACGCGTCTGACGCCACGCCCGAGGTGCTGCAGCGCCAGCAGGCCTGGGTGCAGTGGCCCGGCGCCGACGAAGCCGCGCACAGCCTGTGGCTGGACACCGACGCGCCACTGGCCCAGGTGCTGGCGCAGGTGCAGACAATGGCGCTTTGACCGTGCTCTGACCGCGCACTGACCAGGCTCTGACCGCGCTCTTAGCGCACTTGCAACGCGCTGTGGCCGCGCTTCGATCGCGTGTCGGCCGCGTATCGGCCGCGTATCGGCCGCGTATCGGCCGCGTATCGGCCGCGTCTCGGCCGCGTTTGGACTGTGAACGAACCGCGCCTCACCGGTCTGGCGCCCTGTGCCCGGCAGTGCCGGTGGCCACTCAGCAGCGCTGCAGGATGGTGACGGCGCAGGCCGCTTCGTCGAAGCCCATCACACCGCCGCCATTCTCGGCCAGGCCGATGTGGGCGCCCGGGTGCTGGCGCTCACCGGCTTCGCCGCGCAGCTGCAGAGCCAGTTCATGGACCATCGACAAGCCGGTGGCACCTACCGGGTGGCCCTTGCTCACCAGCCCGCCCGACAGGTTGATGGGTCGCTCGCCGCCCAGGCTGGTGGCGCCGCTGGCCACAAACGCACCACCCTGGCCGATGGCGCAGAAGCCCATCATCTCGGCCTGGTAGATCTCGCAGAAGCTGGTGGCGTCATGCACCTCGGCCACGCTCACCTGCTGGGGCGTGATGCCGGCCATGGCGTAGGCGCGCTGCGCCGCCAGGTGGCTCAGTCCGGGCTCGTCCAGCCGGCGGTACTTGCCGCCGGTGAGCACCGCCGCCGGGATGCGCAGCGCACGTTCCTGCACGGCGGCGGGCAGGGTCTTGAGGAACGCGGCCGAGCACACCAGCGCGGCGGCGGCGCCGTCGCCGATGGGCGCACACATCGCGCGGGTGAGCGGCCAGCTCACCATGCGGTCGGCCAGCACCTGCGCCGGACTGAGCTCGAAGCGGTACTGGGCCAGCGGGTTCTTCGCGCCCATCGCGTGGTTCTTGCTGGCGCCGTGGGCGATCTGTTCGGGCGTGGTGCCGTGGTGCCTGATGTGCCAGGCCGCCTGCATCGCGTAGGTG
>JBBRJU010000189.1:0-5539 GCA_038218895.1 Burkholderiales bacterium | reverse complement strand
CCTGGACCCGCCGGCCGGGCCCTGATGCGCGAGCCGCCACCGTGGTGGCGGCACGTGGTGCGGTGCGAGATGGTGGCCGAGGTCGCCACCTCGGCCGCGCGGGTCAGCCAGCTGGCCCTGCGCGCTGCCGTGGGGGGCCTGAAGCTCAACCTGGCATGACCCGCCCGGGGCAGCGCGGTGCTGCGGGCTACCATCAGCACACCCTTGCCATTGGCGTGCCTGCACGCGCCCCGTCCCCGTATGGCCTCGCGTCTGCCCGTGTTGCTGTTGCTGATGCTGGCCTGTGCCCTGGCGCTGGGCTGGATCCTGCAACCCTTTTGGGGTGCCATCCTGTGGGCGGTGATCATTGCGCTGCTGTTCCAGCCGCTGTACCGCCGGCTGCTGCTGCGCATGCCCGGGCGGCGCAACCTGGCGGCCGGCCTGGTGATGTGCGCGGTGCTGCTGATCGGCGTGCTGCCGCTGACCCTGGTGGCCGCGTCGCTGGCGCGCGAGGCGGCGCTGGTCTACCAGCAGATCGACAGCGGCGCCTGGGCACCTGAGCGCTACCTGCAGGCGTTGTTCGATGCCCTGCCCGCCTGGGTGGATGACCTGCTGCGCAGCCTGGGCGTGGGCAACTTCGACAACCTGCTGCAGCGCCTGGCCGCTGCCGCAGCCCAGGGCTCGCAGCTGATCGCGACCCGGGCGCTGGGTGTGGGCCTGCACACCTTCGACTTCATCAGCAGCCTGTTCATCATGCTGTACCTGGCCTTCTTCCTGCTGCGCGACGGTGAGGCCCTGGTGCGCGCCGCGTCATCAGGCTTGCCGCTGGCGCCAGCGCACCGGCGCGCGCTGGGCAGCAAGTTCAGCACCGTCGTGCGCGCCACCGTCAAGGGCAGCCTGGTGGTGGCGCTGGTGCAAGGCGGGCTGGGTGGTCTGGCCTTCTGGGTGCTGGGGGTGCAGGGCGCGCTGCTGTGGGCCGTGCTGATGGCCTTCTTGTCGCTGGTGCCTGCGGTGGGCGCGGCCCTGGTGTGGGTGCCGGTGGCGCTGTGGCTGGCGCTGCAAGGGCACTGGGCGTCGGCAGCGGGCCTCACGGCCTGGGGCGTGCTGGTGATCGGCCTGGTGGACAACCTGCTGCGCCCGATGCTGGTGGGCAAGGACACCCGGTTGCCCGACTACGTGGTGATGATCTCCACCCTGGGCGGCATGTCGGTGTTCGGCATCAACGGCTTTGTCATCGGCCCGGCGATCGCCGCCATGTTCATCGCCGTCTGGCACATCTGGGTGCCTGACGCAGCCCCTGACGCGGCGCCCGACGCTTGAGCGTGCCATGCCCACCGCACACCTGACCGGCGTCGGCCTCACGCCCTTCGGCCGCCATGCCGGCAGCAGCGCCCTGGGCCTGATGGCGCAGGCCGCCCAGGCGGCGCTGGACGACGCCGGCACCGAACGCGGCGAGATCGACGGCCTGCTGTGCGGCTACGCCACCACGCTGCCGCATCTGATGCTGTCCACGCTGTTTGCCGAGCGCTTTGTGCTGCGGCCAACCTATGCCCACAGCCTGCAGTTGGGCGGCGCCACCGGTGCGGCGCTGCTGATGCTGGCGGGCGACCTGGTGCGCGCGGGCCGCTGCCAGCGGGTGCTGGTGGTGGCCGGTGAAAACCGGTTGAGCGGGCAAGCCCGCGACAGCGCCATCCAGACCCTGGCCCAGGTGGGCGACGCCGACATGGAGGTGCCCAACGGCGCCTCGGTGCCGGCCTACTACGCGCTGCTGGCCGCCCGCTACCTGCACGAGACCGGTACTGCCGAGGCCGACCTGGCTGAACTGGCCGTGCTGATGCGCCGGCATGCCCAGGCCCACCCCGGCGCCCAGTTGCGCAGCGCGCTCAGCGTGGCCGATGTGCTGGCCAGCAAGCCCGTTGCCACGCCGCTGAAGCTGGCCGACTGCTGCCCGATCAGCGACGGCGCGGCGGCGCTGGTTGTCTCGGCCCAGCCCGGTGCTGGCCCGCGGGTGGTGCTGCACGGCGCCGGCCAGGCGCACCACCACCAGCATCTGAGCGCGATGGGCTCGGTGCTGGCATGCGGCGCGGCCGAAGCCGCTCAGCATGCACTGGCCGAGGCCGGCGTGGCGCTGGCGATGATCGACCACCTGGGCATCTACGACTCCTTCACCATCACCCTGGCCGTGCTGCTGGAGGAAATCGGCCTGGCGCCGCGCGGTGGCAGTGCGGCGCTGGCGCGCACCGGCGTGTTCGGCCCGCAGGGCGCGCTGCCGCTCAACCTGCACGGCGGGCTGCTGTCGTATGGCCACTGCGGCGTGGCCGGCGGCATGGCCCATGCGGTGGAGGCGGTGCTGCAGCTGGGCGGCCGCGCCGGCGCCCGCCAGGGCCGCCCCGGCACACACGCGCTGGTGCATGCCGATGGCGGCGTGATGTCGTCGCATGTCAGCCTGGTGCTGACGCGGGGCGGTTGATGGACGGCAACGCCTCACCGTTCGCCCAGGGCCTGGCCGCTGGCGTGTTGCGCTACCAGCGCTGCGACACTTGCGGCACGCCGCTGACCGGCCAGCGCTTTGCCTGCACCGCCTGCGGCAGCCGCCAGCTGGCCTGGTGCGACGCCGCCGGCACCGGCACCGTGTTCTCGGCAAGCACCGTGCACCGCGCGCCCAGCGACGCCTGGCGCGCCCTGCTGCCCTACACGCTGGTGCTGGTCGACCTGGACGAGGGCCCGCGGGTGATGGCGCATGGCGCGCCCGGCCTGGCCATCGGCGCGCGGGTGCTGGCGCAGCCGGTGGTGCTGGCGGGGCTGGCGCTGCTGCGGTTCGTGCCGGCCTGATGCCTTTCGCCGGCCTGGACGCCTAGAACCAGATTCGCCCTGCAGGCGCCATCCATCACCCTTGCGATGATCGACAGCTCGGCGGCTATGAGGTTTCGCCGGATCGCGTGCGCCTCGCTGACCTTGCTCGCTTTGCTGACGATGTGCAGACATTCCTGCGCGGAGAATCGCGCCAGGTGGACACCCAGCAGTTTCGGATTGCCGCGCCGACGATGTCGACCAATGGGTGCAAGTGGAGCGCTATGTCCGCGGCGAAATCCAGAACCTGGGCGGTATCGCCACTGCCAATGCCCACGTGTGCCTGCCCGATGGCAGCAACCTGATGGTGACAGCAGACAAGCAGGTGCTGCGTGACGACAAGGGCAACCGCCTCTACAAGACGGCCATGTTGCGTGTGAAGGCCGAATCCAACGTGCTCACCCGTCATTTGCGGCAAGTGCGATTGCTTGAGTTCGTGGAGTACACCCAACAGGTTGACGAAGCCCACCTCGTGCGGCTCACCCAACGTGGCGCCATCGCCTGGCGGGATGTTGACCAGCCCGGGCAGTGGGTGGATGCGCTGCGCGGAGGGGCCGACGTTGAATAGTGTGCTGCTCGACACCAGCTTTCTGATCAGCGTTGCCAGCCCCCAGCGCTCGCAGCACGGCACTGCCCTGCAGTACTTCCGCGCGTGCATGCGCCGCCAGATCCCGGTGGATCTGTCCACCATCGTGATCTCGGAGTTTCAAGTGGGGCAGGCTATCAACGATCTGCCGCTGCGCAATGTCGTGGTCTTGCCATTCAACGTCGATCACGCCATGTGCTGCGGCCTGCTGATGCGCCAATGGCCACGCGATGCCGGGGACGACCGGGTGCGCGTCAAGGATGACTTGAAGCTGATCGCCCAGTGTGATTGCGAGGGCGTGAGCCACCTTCTGACTGATGACGAGAACACCTTGGTGAAGTACATGGCGCGGGCGCAGGGCAGCCAGCAGCCCAGCACGCGCGCCGTGCTGTTGAAGGACGGCTACGACGCAGGCTGGTGCGACAACGGCCAGGGAAGTCTGCGCACAGACTGACCTCCGTGCTTGATCGTCGCCCGACAGCAGCCGACTTCACTGGCCCGCTGTGGCTTCAGCCCCCAGCCCCACCGCCAGCTTCCAGCGGCGCCACCAGCGGCCCCTTGGGCACCACGCCGCCGCGCGCACCCGGCACCACGCTGCCATAGCGCTGGGCATACACCGGCGGCAACGGGCGGGCATTGGTGGGCGCCAGCCACAACCGCAGAAGGTGGCGCCGGCGTTCGGGCTCGGGCCAGTCGGTGAAGGCGGTGCGGTCGTGCAGCAGGGTGTGGTTGTGCACCAGCTGGATGTCACCGCGCTGCAGGGTCATCAAGAACTGTATGGCCGGGCTGTTGCACAGGCGGTCGAACAGGTCCAGCGCCTCGGTCTGCAGCGGGCTCAGCTTGGGCGCGTCGGCAAAGCGCTGGGCCGAGTCGATGTACGACCGGTGGTAGATGCCTGACAGCAGGCCGTCAAACCAGTTCAGCACCGGGATGGTGAAAAACGGTTGTTGGCCGGGTGGCACCTCGCCGCGCCGGTCGGTGGCCACCGGTTGCAGCAGCGCAGCGGCCAGGTCGGGCCGCTGCTGCAGCACCGCGTTCCACACCGCGCTGGTGCTCACCAGGGCCGAGTGGCCGCCGTCTTTCGCGGTCTGCAGGCACAGCAGGCCCACGATGTCGCAGCTGTCGGTGTGGAAGGTCTGGCGCTCGGCGGTCTGGTAGATGCGCACGCTGGGGTCGTCGCTGCGCAGCCCCAGGTCGCGCACATGGCCCAGCAGGTGGCCTTGCGCGTTCTGGCTGACCGGGTGGCCCAGGTGCAGGCCCAGGCCGTAGAAGGCGGTGGCGCTCAGGCGCAGCGGCCAGCGGTGCACCGGCAGGCCGCGCAGCAGCGCAAAGCCGCAGCCCTGCAGCACATCGTGCTGGATCTGCGCCAGGCGGTGCGCCAGGGTGGGCAGCGGGAAATCCTGCAGCTGCAGGCTGGCGATGTCGGCGTCGCGCCCGGCCAGCGGCGCTGCGGCAGCTTCTATCTCGGCAATGTCGGCTGGCGACAGGGGCGTGATCCAGTCTTGGCGTGCGGCCATCGCGGGGCCGTGCCAGACCTGCGGGCCCTGCTGCAGAGGGGGAAGTGCGTCAGTCTGCATGCCGGCACTGTAGGCCCGGGCCACGCGCGCCGTCTGTCTCGCACGGTGCAGGTCGGCTGGGCGCTGCGGCAGGCCATCGGCACTGTGCAGGGGGCATTGCGCAGGCTGGCATGCGCAAGTGGCTTCACCGCCCGGCGGTGCTGGCCATGGCGGTGGTCGCGGTGGTGCCGATGGAGTCGGCTGGCGCGCCTGGGATGGCGGGCCCGCTGCGCCACCGTGCTGCCTTCAGCCGCCACGGCAGCGGCGGGATCTCGAAACGCGCCAGCTCTTGCGCGGTGAAGCTCAGCGCCAGGATGGCGATGGGCAGGTAGTGCAATGCCATCCACACGCCCGACAGTTGATTGCCGGTGATGCGCGGCAGCAGCAGTGCGCCCACCACCAGGCCCACGGCGGTCAGGCTGGGGATGCTGCGCCGCAGCACCACACCCCAGCGTGCCCTGCGGAACCGGGCGTGGTACTGCGCTGGCGGCATGGCCAGCACCTGGGCAAGATGGCGCGCGGCCTGGTCCAGTGCCCGCTCGGCAGCCTGGGTGCGCGGTGCGCCGCG
>JBBRJU010000188.1:0-5539 GCA_038218895.1 Burkholderiales bacterium | reverse complement strand
CTGCTCGCCTTCCAGGCGCTTTTCCTTCTGGTCCAGCCAGTCGGAGTAGTTGCCCTTCCAGGGGATGCCGCGGCCGCGGTCGAGCTCCAGGATCCACTCGGCCGCGTTGTCCAGGAAGTAGCGGTCGTGGGTGATGGCCACCACGGTGCCGCTGAACCGCAGCAGGAACTGCTCCAGCCATTCCACGCTTTCGGCGTCCAGGTGGTTGGTGGGCTCGTCGAGCAGCAGCATGTCGGGCTTGCTCAACAACAGCTGGCACAGCGCCACACGGCGCTTTTCGCCGCCCGACAGCAGGCCGATCTTGGCCTCCCAGGGCGGCAGGCGCAGCGCATCGGCGGCCAGCTCCAGCTGCAGATCGGTGTTCTCGCTACCGGCGGCAGCGATGATGGCTTCCAGTTCGGCCTGCTCGGCTGCCAGCTTGTCGAAGTCGGCGTTTTCTTCGGCGTACTCGGCATACACCGCGTCTAGCCGCTTCTTGGCCGCCAGCACGCCGCCAATGCCTTGTTCCACCGCCTCGCGCACGGTCTGCTCGGCGTCCATCAGCGGCTCTTGCGGCAGGTAGCCGATCTTGATGCCGGGCATCGGCGTGGCTTCGCCTTCGTATTACTTGTCGACGCCGGCCATGATCTTCAGCAGCGAGCTCGTGCCCGAGCCGTTGATGCCCAGCATGCCGATCTTGGCGCCGGGGAAGAACGACAGTGACACGTCCTTCAGGATCTGCCGCTTGGGCGGAACCGTCTTGGAGACGCGGTTCATGGTGAAAACATATTGCGCCATGGTGACAGGGCTCCGGGTGAAAGTAGTGAACCCCGTGCGCCGCAGGCGCGCCACCGCTTCGACAAAGCGGATGCGGGCAGCTGCGGATGCGCGGGTGGCTGGTGCAGGGGAAGCGGTGGCGGCGCGGGCAGACCAACACTTGGAAACCTTGATTATCTGCGCTGCGTCCGGGCTCCAGACTGAACCGGCCTGCGGCCAACAGCATGAACCTGCCCGACCCGCTGCGCTATCTGGCCGCCCTGGCCTTGCAGTCCATGGGCGCAAGGCATCGGCCCGCAAGCGGCGCGTTCGCGGTTAGGCTCGTCACCCGCGTCAGGCCGGCAGGGGCGATTCTTCGGGGCCATGCGGAAGTGGCGCCGACGTCTCGGTCCGGCGATCACCCAGTTCGCGGGTCACCAGGTTCAAGACGAATTCGCCCTTCTCCGACACGTTTCCTGCGCTGTCCTCACTGGCGAATGCGCACTGACCAGCTGTTCAATCCCAATGGAGCAACCATGGACCCCGTGAAGTTCTTCTTCGACTTCGGCAGCCCGAACGCCTACCTCTGCCACCGATTGATTCCGGCTGTCGAGGCGCGCACCGGCGCCACATTCAAGTACGTGCCCGTGCTGCTCGGTGGCATCTTCAAGCTCACTGGCAACCAGTCGCCGGCGACGGCCTTCGCAGGCATCCGCAACAAGCCGGCGTACGACCAGCTGGAGATGCGCCGCTTCATCCGCAAGCACTGCCTCACGGCGTTCAAGATGAACCCGCATTTCCCGGTGAACACGCTGCAGCTGATGCGCGGCGCGGTGGCAGCACAGCAGGCTGGCGTGTCGGCGCCCTATGTGGCGGCGATGTACGCCTGCATGTGGGAGCAGGAACGCAAGATGGACGATCCGGCCGTGTTCCGCACCGCGCTGGAGGAGGCTGGCTTGCCCGCCGCCCGGCTGTTGGAGATGAGCGCAACCGACTCCGTCAAGACCGGCCTGATGGCCAACACCGAGGCTGCGGTGGCCGCCGGCGCCTTCGGCAGCCCGACCTTCCTGGTCGGCAGCGAAATCTTCTTCGGCAAGGACCGGCTGCGCGACTTGGAAGAAGAGATCGTGCGCCAGGCGGGCGCGCCGTCGCAGGCCTGAGCCGTCCCAGTTCATCCACCCACAGAGTTCGATCCAATCGGAAGCAGCATGTCCACCAACCAGCCCAAAAGAGTCTGTCTCGTGATCGGTGTCGGTGATGGCGTCGGCGCTGCCATTGCCAAGGCGTTCGCCCTGGATGGCTTCGAGACGGTCATCACCCGCCGCGCACGCAACCTGCCTGAATTGGAGGCCATCGCACAGGGCATCCGCGACCAGGGCGGTGTTGTGCATGCGCGGGGCGTCGATGCGCGGTCGGAGGAAGAAACCGTCGCGCTGTTCCAGGAGATCGAGCGCGACATCGGCCCGCTGGAGGTCGTGGTGTTCAACATCGGGGCCAACGTGCGCTTCGCGATCGAGGCCACGACGGCCAGAGTGTTCACCAAGGTCTGGGAGATGGCTTGCTTCGCCGGCTTTCTGTCCGGGCGCGAAGCTGCCAAGGCCATGCTGACGCGCGGGCGCGGCACCATCATCTTCACCGGTGCGACTGCCAGCCTGCGCGGGCGGGAGAACTTCGCAGCCTTTGCGGCCGCCAAGAGCGGCTTGCGTGCAGTCGCGCAGAGCATGGCGCGCGAGCTGGGCAAGAAGAATATTCACGTCGCGCATGTCGTCTGCGACGGGTCGATCGAAGGCGTGTTTGCCCGCGAAAACATCCCCGACCTGGACCAGCGATTGGCCGAAGACCGTGTGCTCAAACCCGACGATATCGCGCTGAACTACGTCCATCTGCACCACCAGAAGCGTTCAGCCTGGACCCATGAGCTCGACCTGCGGCCGTGGAGCGAAAGCTGGTGAGCGGCCATCGGGGAGTGGCCTGCAATCGCCGGGAGCGCTGGTGCGCGACCACAGGCCGCTGCTGTCTGCGTTGACGAGGATGCCCAGCAGCGCTGCCCGGCCGTTGATCCGGTACTGCGTGCGTGCTTGCCTTCGACGCCTGACGCAGGCGTTGCTGGAAGCCGGTGACCTGCCGTGCCGAAGCAGGCCCTGCTGGATGAGGAACCTGTCACCTACACGATGGACGCAGGCACGGTCAACGGCGACAAACCGGAGCGGGGCAAGCCATTCGAGGAGGCAGCGTGAAAGACTTTGAAAGCAAGGTGGCCGTGGTCAGCGGCGCAGCCAGCGGCATCGGCCTGGCCTTGGCACGGCGATTTGCGCAGGACGGCATGCACCTGGTGCTTGCCGACATCGAGGCCGGGCCGCTGGAGCAGGCCCGGGCCGAGATCCAGGGCCTGGGCGTGCAAGTGCTGGCAATGCAGACCGATGTGTCGTCAGAAGCCCAGGTGTGGGCCCTGGCCGACGCGGCGTTCCAGCGCTTTGGCAGCGTGCATGTGTTGTGCAACAACGCCGGCGTGGCGCTGCCGGGGCTGATGGCGCCGGGCTGGCAATCGAGCGTTGCCGACTGGCGCTGGGTGCTGGACGTCAACCTCATGGGCGTGCTCTATGGCGTGCAGGCCTTTGTGCCGCGCATGCTGGCCGGCGGCGAAGAAGGGCATGTGGTCAACACCGCGTCGGTGGCCGGTCTGATGACGGCGTCCAACCCTTACCACGTGTCCAAGCACGCGGTGGCCTGCATGACCGAAGGCCTGTACAAGGACTTCAAGCGCATGGGTGCGCGGCTGTCGGCGTCGGTGCTTTGCCCGGGGCTGATCAACACCGCCATCATGCGTGCCGAACGCAACCGCCAGCCCGAGCAGGGGCCGGCAACAGACCTGAGCCGGCTGCCCGAGCCGGTGCAACAGGCGGTCAGCCAGTTCAGCCAGGCCCTGCAGGCCGGCTACGACCCGGCCTATGTAGCCCAGGCCGTGGCCGACGCGATCCGGGCCGACCAGTTCTATGTCATCCCCGCGCAGCAACCACTGCATGCGTTGATCGACGAGCGCATGAATGACATCCTGCAGCGCCGCAACCCGGGCTTGCCCAAACCACTGTTGTCGGCCGGCCAGGCCAGGGCCGACTGAATCGCGCAGCGCCAACCCGGCTGCAACGTGGCGCCGACCGGCTTCAGGTGCACTGACCTGTCGCAACCCAACCCCAACATCGAGAGTCAACCATGCACACACCTGCCACCCCCCCGGCCACCGCCCCCGTCAAGGCCCCTGTCACGGCCACCCACAGCCTGGTCGTCCAAGGCGACATCGGCATCGTCACGGTCGGCTATCCGCCGGTCAATGCCCTGTCCCGGTCCATGCGCGAAGCCATCATCACTGGCCTGCGCGACGCGCAAGCCAATGCTGCGGTCAAGGCCATCGTCTTCATTTGCGACGGCCGCACCTTCCTCGCTGGCGCCGACATCACCGAGTTCGGCAAACCGCCACAGGCGCCCTCGCTGCACGACGTGCAGGACATCATCGAGAACAGCCCCAAGCCAGTCATCGCTGCCATCCACGGCACCTCGCTGGGCGGTGGGCTGGAGGTGGCGCTGTGCTGTCACTACCGCGTGGCCGTGCCCAGCGCCAAGTGCGGCCTGCCAGAAGTGCACCTCGGGCTGCTGCCGGGCGCCGGCGGCACGCAGCGCCTGCCCCGCATCGTGGGTGCGGCCAAGGCGCTCGAATTCATCACCGGCGGCACCCATGTGCCGGCCCAGGAATGCCTGGCCATCGGCCTGGTGGACGCGTTGGTGCCCGAGGACCAATTGCGCGATGGGGCGGTTGCCTTTGCGCGCCAGGTGCTGGCCGAGGGCCGGCCGCTGCGCAAGGTGCGCGATTCAAACGACAAGATGATCGCGGTGCGCGGCCAGCCCGAACTCTTTGCCGATTTTCGCAAGGCCAATGCGCGCCGGTTCCGGGGTTTCCTGGCGCCCGAATCCAACATCCGCTGCATCGAGGCGGCCGTACACCTGCCTTTCGATGAAGGCATGGCAGTGGAGCGCAAGCTGTTCCTGGAGCTGGTGGGCGGCATCCAGTCGCAGGCCCAGCGCTATGCGTTTTTTGCCGAGCGTGCGGCCGCCAAGATTGGCGACGTGCCCAGCGACACCCCCATCGTCAAGGTGGCCAAGGTGGGCATCATCGGCGCGGGCACCATGGGCGGCGGCATTGCAATGAACTTTGCCAACGTCGGCATCCCCTGCGTGCTGGTCGAAACCACCCAGGCGGCGCTGGACCGCGGCCTGGCGGTGGTGCGCAAGAACTACGAAAACTCGGCCAAGCGTGGCAAGTTGACTGCAGCGCAGGTGGAGCAGCGCATGGCCCTGCTGACCGGCGCACTCGACATGCAGGCACTGGCCGATGTCGACCTGGTGATCGAAGCCGTGTTCGAGAACATGGCGATCAAAAAAGAGATCTTCGGCCAGCTCGACCGCATCTGCAAACCCGGCGCGGTGCTGGCCACCAACACCTCGGCGCTGGACGTCAACGAGATTGCCAGCGCTACCACGTCGCGGCCCGAGGCGGTGGTGGGCATGCACTTTTTCTCGCCTGCCAACGTGATGAAGCTGCTGGAGGTGGTGCGCGGGGCCAAGACCTCACACACCGCGCTGGCCACCGCCATGCACATCGGCAAGAAGATCGGCAAGGTCGCGGCGGTGTCGGGCGTGTGCCCGGGCTTCATCGGCAACCGCATGCTGCGCGCCCGTGGCGAGCAGGCGCAAGCCATGCTGATGGAGGGCGCGATGCCCTGGGATATCGACCAGGTGCTGTACGACTTCG
>JBBRJU010000187.1:0-5559 GCA_038218895.1 Burkholderiales bacterium | reverse complement strand
CGCCATGCAGGGCGGCGAAAGCACGCAGCCGGTCGCCGTCGGCGGCTGTCAGCGGTTCCAGGTGGCGCAGCACCAGAGCCGTCACGAGACCGTCCAGCCGCTGGCCCATGGCCAGTTCGATCTGCGGCAGCCGGTCTCGCTGGTCCATGCTGCCGATCAGCGCGCGCAGCGGCATCAGCAGCGTGCTGACCGGCGCCGGCAGCACCGGGCACACCTGCATGTCGGCCAGGTAGCGGCTCTTGCGCTCATGGAAGCCGATCAGCACCGTGCCCTTCTTGGCCACATGCCGCACCGACAAACGCGCGCGGTAGCGGTAGCCCCAGGTCGGGCCCTGGATCGGCCGCAGCATCTGCTCAGGCCGCACCTTGGCCAGGTGCTGCAGGTTGTCTTCCAGCACCCGCTGCTTGACAGCCACCTGCGCGGCTGCGTCCAGGTGCTGCATCTTGCAGCCGCCGCAGGCCCCCGGGTGCAAGCCGAAGTGCGGGCAGCCCGGGCGCACCCGCTGCGCACTCTCGCGCCGCATCGCGGTCATCACGCCCTGTTCCCAGGCATTCTTGCTGCGGCCCACCTGCACCTGCACCTCTTCGCCAGGCAGGGCACCCTCGATGAACACCACCTTGCCGTCGGCATTGCGGGCCACGCCCTGGGCGTCCAGGTCGATGGAGTCGACCTTCAACCATTCGTCTCTCGCTGTCATGTCGCGATTATCCAGGGCGAGAGAAGACCACCCGGCGACGGGCCGGTGGACGCGGTGTTGCTGCCGAGGAAGCCGGGCGCTGGTCGTCAGCGTGCTGGCAACAGGCGCGCCGGGTCGACCGGCTTGCCTTGCCGGCGGATCTCGAAGTGCAGTTGCACCCGCTCGGCATCGCTCGAGCCCATCTCGGCGATCTTCTGGCCGCGGCGCACCGCCTGGTCTTCCTTGACCAGCAAGGTCTGGTTGTGGGCGTAGGCCGTGAGGTAGGTGTTGTTGTGCTTGACGATCACCAGGTTGCCGTAGCCACGCAGGCCCGAGCCGGCATACACCACGCGGCCGTCGGCAGCGGCCAGCACCGGATCACCGGCCTTGCCGGAGATGGCCAGGCCTTTTTGCTTGCCCTCCTCGAACCCTGCCAGCACGGCGCCGGCCGACGGCCAGGCCCAGGCGGGTTCATCGTCGGCCTGGGGTGCCGCGACCGCCGCCGCCGCGCCGGCCGAGGCTGACGCCGCACTTGCCGGGGCCACTGCCGGCTTGGCATCCAGCGGCTTGCTCTCCAGCTTCGGTGGTGCCACGCCCTGGCTGGCCAGCGCGGCGGCGTCGGCCTGTGGCGGCAGCACCCGCAACACTTGGCCCACCTCGATCAGGTTGGGGTTGTCAATGCCGTTCCAGCGCACGATGTCGCGCCAGTTCTGGCCTTGTTCCAGGCCGATGCGGATCATCGTGTCGCCAGGCTTGACCATGTAATAGCCCGGTTTGCCGGCGTTTTCAGCGCCGGGCAGCGGCTTGACGCCGTCGGCCGGCGCCGGCACCGGGGGCGTGCTGGCCACCGGTGCAGGCAGCGGGCTGCGCGTGGCCTGGCGGCTGGGCTGGCGGTCTTCGACAGGCGCCTTGTTCCGGGTGCCGGCGCAACCAGCCAGCCACGCCACCACACACAGCAACAACAGGTTCGGCAGGAAACGGGACAGTGGCATGGTGGCGGGCAGGGCCAAAGGCCCATTCAGACGGTGCCCGATTTTAGAGGAACGAAGTGCACCGCTTCATGCTCGGTGCGCACCAGGCCGCTCTCGCGCCGATCGACCACCACCAGCACCTGGCCGCGGCCGCCGCTGCGGTGCATCGGCGCCACCAGCCGGCCGCCCACGGCCAGCTGGTCGAGCCAGGGCACGGGCAGTTCATCACCACCGGCGGCGGCGATCAGGCTGTCATAGGGGGCGTTGGGTGGATGGCCGAGCATGCCGTCGCCAAACACCAGGCGCACATGGTCGAGGCGCCAGGCTGCCAGATTGACCTGGGCCTTGTCGAACAGCGGCCGCAACCGCTCGATCGACACCACCCGGCGCGCCAGTTGTGCCAGCAATGCAGTCTGGTAGCCACAACCCGTGCCCACCTCCAGGGTGCGGCCCAGGTGGCCGGCGTCACGCGCGCTGCGGCCATCGAACAGCAATGCGAGCATGCGTGCCACCACCGAGGGCTTGGAGATCGTCTGGCCATGGCCGATCGGCAGGCTGGTGTCCTCATAGGCCTGGATCGCCAGCGCGGTGTCGACGAACTGGTGGCGCGGCACCTGGCCCATGGCCGTGCACACCGGCTCGCAGCGCATGCCCTCGACCCGCAGGCGCTGCACCATGCGCTGGCGCACCAGGGCCGAGTCCAGCCCCAGGCCCTGCGGCACGGGCTGGCTGCGGGCGTCCCGGGCGGCATCGTACAGGTGGCGCTGCGGTCGCAAGGTCTCGCGCGGCTTGGCAGTGCTGCCAGCACGGCCGACCTGGTCGAGCGCCAGCGGGAAACGCGGCGGCCGGGCGCCACCGGCGCCCTGGCTCACGCAGCGCCTCCGAGGCGGTGGCGCCAGTCGCCCAGGCGGGCATGGTCGGTCAGGTCCACCTGCAGCGGCGTGATCGAGATGCTGCCGTTGGCCGTGGCATGGAAGTCGGTGCCGTCGCCGGCCTCGCGTGCATCACCGGCCGGGCCGATCCAGTAGATCGGCTCGCCACGCGGGTTGGTCTGGCGGATCACCGGCGCGCTGGCATGGCGGCGGCCCAGGCGGGTGACAAGGTGCGGCAGCGCGTCGGCGTCGGCGCGGTTGGGGATGTTCACGTTGAGCAGGAATGGCTCGGCCGGCAGGCCCTGCGCCAGCAGTTGCTGCACCAGCGCGCGCACCACCCGGCCGGCAGCGTCGACATGCACCCAGCCCTTCTCGATCTGCGAGAAGGCGATGGCCGGGACGCCAAAGAGGTAACCCTCCATCGCAGCGGCCACGGTGCCGGAATACAAGGTGTCGTCGCCCATGTTGGCGCCCTGGTTGATGCCAGAGAGCACCAGGTCGGGCCGGTAGCCCAGCAAGCCGGTGAGCGCCACGTGCACGCAGTCTGACGGTGTGCCGTTGACAAAGCGCACCCCGGGCTGGCCGGCGCCGGCGGCAAAGACCTGCAGCGGCCGGTTCAGCGTGAGCGCGTTGGACGTTCCACTGGCGTTTTGCTCGGGGGCGATCACCTCGATCTGGCCCAGCCCTTGCACCGCCTGCACCAGGGCGGCAAGCCCAGGTGCCAGGTAACCGTCGTCATTGCAGATCAGGATGCGCATGGGGGCCGGATTGTAGGCACCGGTCACCCGCGCGACGGGCCTGCCATGCGGGGCGTGCCTAACATCCAACACACTTGCAGTACCGCCGACATCAGCCAACACTGGCTCCATCTGTCCCGAGAGGATTCCCATGCATGCCTGGATGTGCCACGACCCCGTCGGAATCGACGCCCTGCAATGGCAGGAAGTGCCCACGCCCGAGCCCGGCGCCGGCCAGGCGCGGGTGGCGGTGAAGGCCGCCAGCCTGAACTTCCCCGACATCCTGATCGTCCAGAACAAATACCAGTTCAAGCCCGCCCTGCCCTTTGTGCCCGGCAGCGAGTACGCCGGTGTGGTCGAAGCCGTGGGCGACGGCGTCACCCAGGTCAAGCCCGGCGACCGGGTGATGGTGATCGGCGGCACCGGCGGCTTCGGCACCCATGCGGTGGTGGCGGCCGACAAGCTGGTACCGATGCCGGCGTCCATGTCGTTCGAGCATGGTGCGGCATTCCTGATGACCTACGGCACCACCCAGCATGCGCTGCTCGACCGCGGCCAGCTGAAAGCCGGCGAGACGGTGCTGGTGCTGGGCGCGGCCGGCGGCGTGGGCACGGCAGCGGTGCAGATCGCCAAGGCCGCAGGGGCCCGGGTGATCGCGGCGGCCTCCACCGATGCCAAGTGCGCGCTGTGCAAGCAGATCGGCGCCGACGCCACCATCAACTACAGCACCGAGAACATCCGCGACGCGCTGAAGGCGCTGACCGGCGGCAAGGGCCCGGACGTGGTCTACGACCCGGTGGGCGGTGATCTGGCCGAGCCGGTGTTCCGCTCCATCGCCTGGCGCGGCCGCTACCTCGTGGTCGGCTTTGCCGGTGGCGCCATTCCGGCGCTGCCGCTGAACCTGAGCCTGCTCAAGGGCGCGTCCATCGTCGGCGTGTTCTGGGGCGATTTTGTCCGGCGCGAGCCACAGGCCTTCCAGCGTGACCTGCAACAGCTGGCCGCCTGGTACGCCGAGGGCAAGGTCACCCCGGTGATGGACCAGACCCTGCCACTGGCCGACCTGCCTGCCGCCTACGCCCGCATGGGCGCACGCCAGGTGGTCGGCAAGCTGGTGCTGCTGCAGCCGTCATAGCCTTAACAGCCGTCACAGCCGCCATTGCGGTAACAGCCGTTGTCAGCGTGCATGCCGGCCCGTTTGGACGGAGCACGGTTGGCAACCGGCCGCACAGGCTTCTGCGCTAGCATGCACAGCGGGAGAATTAGCCATGGCTGTCAAGGTCCTCATCCTCGAAGACAACCCGGTGGCGCGCAGTTTTTTGTGCAGGGTGGTGCGCGAGAGCTTCAGCGACACCATCGCCATCACCGAAGCCGGTGACCTGGAGAGCGCACGTGCCCAGATCAGCCTGGCCGGCGGTGCCAGCGGGCTGCATGGTGTCGACCCGTTCAAGCTGATCCTGGTCGACCTGGAACTGCCAGATGGCAATGGCATGGAACTGCTGGCCGAGCTGACCCAGTACCCGGCCACCAAGATCGTCACCACGCTGTACTCCGACGACGACCACCTGTTTCCAGCATTGCAGTGCGGAGCCGACGGCTATCTGCTGAAGGAAGACCGCTTCGAGGTGCTGGTCGAAGAGCTGCAAAAGATCGTGCGCGGCCAGCCCCCGCTGTCGCCCGCCATCGCCCGGCGCCTGCTCACGCACTTCCGCCAGGGCGGCCGCGGTGATGGTCGGACCGACGGCCGGGCGCCCGATTCCGGCTTCAGTACCTCACCCGACATGCTGACCACCAGCGCCCCGGTGCCCATCTGCAAGCTGCCTGACCATGAGCGCCTCACCCCGCGCGAGAGCGAGGTGCTGACCTACCTGAGCAAGGGCTTCACGATCAAGGAGATCGCCAGCCTGATGGGCATCAAGTGGTTCACCGTCAACGACCACATCAAGTCCATCTACAAGAAGCTCAACGTGTCGAGCCGCGCCGAGGCTGCGGTGCTGGCCACCAAGCAGGGACTGGTCTGACGGCCGGCTGAGCAGATGGCCGTCGTCGCGCCGCAGTCGGCCGGCGGCCCGGGTGCCGGTGCGCCCCCCGATTCCATCGGGGTGGACAACGCCGCAGGTCTGCGCCGGCGTGCGCCCCCCCCCCCCCCCCCCCCCCCCGGGGGCGCCCCGCGGGGGGGGGGGGCGGGGGGGGGGGCGGGGGGGGGGGGGGGGGGGGGGGGGGGGGGGGGGGCCCCCCCGCGGGGGGCGGGGGCGGCCGGCCCCGCGAGGCGGGGCGCGCGCGCGCGCGGGCCGCGGGGCCCAGCC
>JBBRJU010000186.1:0-5560 GCA_038218895.1 Burkholderiales bacterium | reverse complement strand
TGGCGGTGGCTGCCATCGGCACGGCGATGGCCTGGTCGCTCAGCCTGACCACCGGCTGCACCGCACTGCGCGGGACCAGGAAGGCGCAGGGCACGATGTGCGGTGACACGCTGCCGCGCCCACCGCCGGGGCCGGTGGTGCCCGGTGACCAGCTGGTGCCGGGTGCCGCCTTCTCGCGGGTGAACAGCTCCAGCGCTTCTTTTTTCGGGTGGCGCAGCGCCACGCGCACGATCACCTCGCGCAGCGGTGCATCGGTGGCGCGCGGGCCGTAGAGCGTTTCGGTGCCGATCACCTCGACACGGGTGGCGCTGAAATCGCCCCAGCCGCGCGCCAGAATCATCTCGCGTGTGCGCTCGACCAGCGCTGCACCGGTGCGCCGCGCCTTGGCCACCGCGTCGATGCCGACGATCACCGTCATGCCGTCGCAGCGCCAGCCCACCAGCGTGGTGGCGCTGACCTTCAGTGTTTCGGACGGGGCGCTGCCCAAGGCACCAGCCACGCGCACCCGGTGGTCGGCCGGGTCGCCCACCTGCACCATCGTCACCTGGCGGAAGTCACAGGCCACGTCGGGCAGCAAGTAGGCGCCGGGGTCGCCGATCTCGTAGAGCAGTTGCTCGCCCACGGTGGCCGGGCTGACCAGGCCGCCGGTGCCGGGCACCTTGCTGACGGTGAAGCTGCCGTCCTCGGACACCTCGACGATCGGGTAGCCGATGTGGGCCCAGTCGGGCACGGTGTCCCAGTCGGTGAACAGGCCACCGGTGGCCTGGCAGCCGCATTCGATGATGTGGCCGGCCAGACTGGCGCCGGCCAGGCGGTCGAACTGGCCCATGCCCCAGCCGAAATGGTGGATCAGCGCGCCCAAGGTCACCGCGCTGTCCACGCTGCGGCCGGTGATGACGATGTCGGCACCGGCGCCCAGCGCGCGGGCAATCGGCTCGGCACCCAGATAGGCGTTGGCGCTGAGCAGGTTGGCCGGCACGGCCTGGCCGCCGACCAGGTCGGTGAGTGTGCCGCCCGCCGCCTCGCGCAGCGCGGGCAAGGCGGCGCGCACGTCATCGCCTTCCACCACCGCGATGCAAACCGACAGGCCCAGTTCGTCGGCCACCTTGGCCAGTGCCCGGGCGCAGGCCTGCGGGTGGATGCCGCCGGCGTTGGTGACCACCTGGATGCCGCGCCGCACCACCTCGGGCAGCACCTGGCGCATCACCGGGTCGACAAAGTCGGTGGCATAGCCCGCCTCGGGGTTCTTGCGCTGGGCAGCGGCCAGGATGGCCATCGTCGTCTCGGCCAGGTAGTCGAACACCAGCACGTCGATCAGCCCGCTGTTGACCAGCTGCGGCGCGCCGAGGCTGGAGTCGCCCCAGAAGCCGGAGGCGCCGCCGATGCGCAGCGGCGGGCGGGTGGCGGGTGTGGTCATGGTGGCTCCTGGAAGTGGTCTTGCAGGCTAGCCCTGGCCGGCGGGGCTGTCTTGCGGTGATTGGCTGGGCGCGTCTTGGGCCGCTGTATCGGGCCGCCGTGTCGGGCTGCCGTGTCGAGCCGACGTGTCGAGCCGCCGTGTCGGAACTTGCTTGGCCATGTCGTGCCGTGTCGGGCCTGCCGAGGCGGGCAAGTACACTGTGCGGCGCTGCCAGGCTGTGGATTTCCACACGCATTTGCACACACCCGCACGCCACCCGCCCTCCGCGTTTGCCCCTGCCTGCCCATGCCGCCTGCCGTTCCGGCCCCATCCGTTTTTGACCTGAAGAGCACCGCCTGGACGCTGACGGCCCTGCGCCTGCAATCGGCTGATGTGGCGGCGCTGGTCGCCGCGCTGGACGCCCGCTTTGCCGACAGCCCGGGTCTGTTCGATGGCGACGCCGTGGCCATCGACCTGAGCATGCTGCGCAGCGAAGACGAAGCAGTGGACTTCGCTGCGCTGCTGCCCCACCTGCGCCGCCACGGCATGCTGCCCATTGCCGCCCAGGGCGGCAGCCCGGCGCAGATGGCGGCGGCCCGCGCCGCCGGTCTGGCCGAGGCGCCAGATGCCCCCGCTGCCCGCGCTGACAACCGCCAGGACACCCAGCGCACGGTGGTGAACACGGTGGTCAGGGAAGTGCCGGTGGAAGTGCTGCGCGAGGTGGTGCGCGAGGTGGAGGTGGTGCGCGAAGTGGTGCGTGAGGTCGAGGTGGTGCGCGAGGTGGAAGTGGTGCGTGAAGTGCCTGCCGCCACCGCCGCCCCGGTGCCGCCGATGGTGGTCGACAAGCCGCTGCGCTCGGGCCAGCGCATCTACGCCCGTGGTGGTGATCTGATCGTGCTGGCGGTGGTCAGCGTCGGGGCCGAGGTCATTGCGGACGGCAACATCCATGTCTATGCGCCGCTGCGCGGGCGGGCGATCGCCGGCGCACGCGGTGATGTCGACGCCCGCATCTACTGCACCTGCCTGGAGCCCCAGCTGGTGTCCATCGCCGGCATCTACCGCACCACGGAAACCCCGTTGGCCGCCGACGTGCTGGGCAAGCCTGCCCTGGTGCGCCTGGACGGCGAAAAGATCATCATCGAACCGCTCGCATCCTGAAAACTGCATGAAGGTCACCCGCAAGAAGCACGCGCCACTGCACACGCATCGCCCCTCGCGGCAGCCCGAACCCACATCCAATCCGCAGAAAGCAACCCTGATGGCCAAGATCATCGTCGTCACGTCCGGCAAGGGCGGGGTGGGCAAGACCACCACCAGCGCCAGTTTTTCCGCAGGCCTGGCCCTGCGCGGCCACAAGACCGCAGTGATCGACTTCGACGTGGGCCTGCGCAACCTCGACCTGATCATGGGCTGCGAGCGCCGGGTGGTCTACGACCTGGTCAACGTGATCCACGGCGAGGCCAACCTGAACCAGGCGCTGATCAAGGACAAGCAGTGCGAGAACCTGTTTGTGCTGGCCGCCAGCCAGACGCGTGACAAGGACGCGCTGACGCAGGACGGCGTGGAAAAGGTGCTGAAAGATCTGGCCGAGATGGGCTTCGAGTACATCGTCTGCGATTCACCGGCCGGCATCGAGACCGGCGCGCTGATGGCGATGCACTTTGCCGACGAGGCGCTGGTGGTGACCAACCCCGAGGTGTCGTCGGTGCGTGATTCGGACCGCATCCTGGGCATGCTCAGCAGCAAGACCAAGCGCGCCATCGACGGCGGCGCGCCGATCAAGGAGCACCTGCTGATCACCCGCTACAACCCCAGCCGGGTCGAAGGCGGGCAGATGCTGTCGCTCACCGACATCCAGGAGATCCTGCGCATCCCGCTGATCGGGGTGATCCCCGAGAGCGAGACGGTGCTGGACGCGTCCAACCAGGGCCTGCCGGCCATCCATATGAAGGCCACCGATGTGAGCGAGGCCTACAAGGACGTGATCAGCCGCTTCCTGGGCGAGGCGGTGCCGATGCGCTTCACCGATTTCGAGAAGCCGGGTTTCTTCAAGCGCCTGTTCGGCGGCAAGTGAAAGCAGAGGCCATGTCCTTCCTCTCGTTCTTTCTCGGTGAGAAGAAAAAGACTGCCAGCGTCGCCAAGGAGCGGCTGCAGATCATCCTGGCGCATGAGCGCTCGGGTCGCGGCGCCACCCGCGCCGACTACCTGCCCCAATTGCAGGCCGAGCTGCTGGCGGTGATCAGCAAGTATGTGCAGATCGCACCCGGCGACATCAAGGTCAGCCTGGAAAAGCAGGACAACTTCGAGGTGCTGGAAGTCAAGATCGAGCTGCCCGACGCGGTGCGGTGACGCAGGCACTGGCCGCAGGTGCGGCCGACCCCTGCCGTGCCTTCCTGGCCGGCTACCCGCAGGCGCTGCTCGACCAGGTGCGCGCCCAGCTGGCCGCCGGCAGCCTGGGTGCGCACCTGGCGCGCCGCTACCCCGATGCCCACACCATCCGCACCGACGGCGCGCTGTACGACCATGCCGCCGCGCTGAAAGCGCGCTTCTTGCGCAACGCCCCGGCGCTGAACACGGTGGCCTACGACGGCCGCCTGCAGATCGACCAGCGTGCGCTGGGCACGCTCACCGCCGCATCCCGGGTGCAGGGTGGCCGGCTGGCCGCCAAGCGGGCGCTGCGGGTGGCGGCGTGCTTCAAGCAGGCGCCGGCGGCGATGCTCGACATGATCGTGGTCCATGAGCTGGCGCACCTGAAAGAGCGCGCGCACGACAAGCCCTTCTACGCGCTGTGCGACCACATGCTGCACGGCTACCACCAGATCGAGTTCGACACCCGGCTGTGGCTTACCTGGCAGCAGCAGCTGGCGGCTGGCGCGCGGTGAACGACTGGCTGGTGCACTGGGGCCTGGAGGCCTGGAAGCCCGCGCTGCAAGCGCTGGTGATGCCACCGGTGCCGATGTTGCTGCTGGCACTGCTGGGCCTGGCACTGGTGCGCCGCCGGCCGCAGCTGGGCCGCCGCCTGGCGGTGGCAGGTGTGCTGGCCATCTGGCTGGTCTGCACGCCCTGGGCCGGCCAGGGCCTGGTGGCCCTGCTCACCCGCCCGCCACCGCCGCTGTCGGCCGAACGCATCGCGGCACTGGCGCAGACCCCGCGCACCGCCATCCTGGTGCTGGGTGCCGGCCGGCGCAGCCTGGTGCTGGAGTACGACGCAGCTGACGTCACCCCGCTGACACTGGAACGCCTGCGCTATGGCACCTGGCTGGCGCGCCAGACCGGCCTGCCGCTGGGCTACAGCGGCGGCGTTGGCCATGGCGCGCGCAGCGGCCCCAGCGAAGCCGAGGTGGTGCGGCAAGTGATCGACCGTGACCGCGGCGTGCCGCTGCGCTGGGCCGAGCAACGTTCCCGCGACACCAACGAGAACGCGCGCTACAGCGTGGCCATGCTGCAGGCCGACGGCATCACGCAGGTGGTGCTGGTGACGCACGGCTTTCACCAGCAGCGCGCGCTGGCGGCCTTTCAGCGCGCCATCGGGCAGTCGGGTCGGCCGCTGCAGGTGGTGCCGGCACCGGTGGGCCTGCGCCCGCCGCCGACCGGTGAGCTGTCAGACTACCTGCCGGGGCATGACGGTCTGGCCCGCAGCCGCTGGGCCTTGCATGAATGGCTGGGTTGGCTGGCCGGGGCCTGAATCGATCAACCGGCGCCGGCCGGCCGTCGCCGGGTGGCCACCTCGCGGCTGCTGCCCAGCACGATCTGCCCCAGGTGCGCGCCACCGCTGATGTCGATCTCGGCGCCGTTGATGTAGCCCGCTGCGTCGCTGCATAAAAAGCCCACCAGTGCCGCCACTTCCTCGGGTGCACCGAAGCGGCGCGCCGGGATCAGGCCCAGCGCATCGTCGCGGATGGCCGGTGGCAAGCCTTGCACCGGCACGGTGTTGACCATGCCCGGCAGCACCGCATTGCAGCTGATGCCGTGGCGTGCATGCTCCAGCGTGGTGGCCCGCATCAGGCCGATCAAGCCCGCCTTGGTGGCCGAATAGCCGGCCTGGTGGTACAGCCCGCTGCGCCCGGCGATCGAGCTGATGTGCACGATGCGGCCCCAACCCGCAGCCACCATGCCCGGCAGCAGGGCCTGGCTCAGCAACATCGGTGCGGTCAGGTTCACCGC
>JBBRJU010000185.1:0-5581 GCA_038218895.1 Burkholderiales bacterium | reverse complement strand
ACCCCCGCCGCTGCCACAGCCATGTCCAAGACCCCTCGCCTCTACAAGATCGAGCGGCTGATCCGCCGCTGCGGCAGTGTCAGCTTTGCGCAGATGCTGGAATCGCTCGAGGTCTCGCCCGCCACGCTCAAGCGCGATCTTGAATACCTGCGCGACCAGCTTGGCGCGCCCATCGTCTACGACCGTGAAAGCAACGGCTACCGCTTCGACACGCCCGCCGGCGCCGCCGCCTGGCGCGGCGAGAAGCACCAGCTGCCGGGCCTGTGGTTCAGCGAGCGCGAGCTGTATTCGCTGCTGATGGCGCACCAGCTGCTGGCCGGGCTGGATGCCGACGGCACGCTCAGCCGCCATCTGCAGCCCCTGCTCGACCGCATCCACGAGCTGCTGGGCCCGGGCGGCGACACCGACGCCCAGGCGCTGATGAAGCGGGTGAAGATCGTCAGCGCGTTGCGCCGGCCGGTGCCGCCCGACTGCTTCGAGCGCATGGGCGAGGCGCTGCTGCGCCGGCGCCGCCTGCACATGCGCTCTCTCACGCGCGCACGGGGCGAAGTGGGCGCGCGCGAGGTCTCGCCGCAGCGCCTGGTGCATTACAAGAACACCTGGTACCTGGACGCCTGGTGCCACAGCCGCGAGCGCCTGCTGCGCTTCGCGCTGGACGCAGTGCAGGAAGCGCGGGTGCTGGAAACACGCGCCAAGGATGTGGCCTTGCGCCAGGTGCAGGCCGAGATGGACAGCGGCTACGGCATCTTTGCCGGCGGCACCCGCCAGCAGGCGCTGCTGCGCTTCAGCCCCCAGGCCGCACCCTGGATCAGCCGCGAGGAGTGGCACCCCGAACAGCAGGGCCGGATATTGGCCGATGGCAGCTGGGAGCTGCGCCTGCCGTATGTCGACGAGACCGAGCTGGTGATGGACCTGCTGCGCCAGGGCGAGCAGGTGCAGGTGCTGGCGCCGGACTGCCTGCGCGCCGCCGTGCGCCTGCGGCTGGCAGCCGCGCTGGCGGTCTGTGACAGCCCGCCTGCGGCGGCATGACTGGCGCGCTCATGAGGAGACGCCCGGCCGCGCCCAAGTTTCCTCATTCCCCCTCGGGGGCCTGACGCGAAGCGGCAGGCCCGGGGGCGCGCGCTCAGGGCACGTCGTGCCCGCTGGCGGCGGTCCAGATCTGCCACCAGGTTTGCGCATCCAGCCGCAGGGGCAGGGCAGCCATGGCATCCTGCGCCACGCCGATGCGGCGCGAGCCGACAACCGGCAGCGGCTGGCTGGGGTGGCGCAGCACCCAGGCGATCACCAGCGTGGTGACGCTGATGCCACGCTCGGCGGCCAATGTCTCCAGCGTGGCACGCAAGCGGCAAGCGGCTTCGTCCTGGGCGGTGAAGATGCGCCCGCCGGCCAGCGGTGACCAAGCCATCGGCCGCAGGCCCAGATCCTGGCACTGGTCGAGCACGCCGTCGTGCAGCGCGGCATGCTGCAGCGGCGACAGCTCGATCTGGTGCGTGGCCAGCGGCAGGCGCCGGTGCAGTGGCGCCAGCTGGTGCGGCGCGAAGTTGCTGACGCCGAAGTTGCGCACCTTGCCGTCGCGGCGCAGCGATGTGAACACCTCAGCCAGCTCGTCGAAGTCCTGCAGCGCGTCGGGCCGGTGGATCAGCAGCAGATCCAGGTGGTCGGTGTGCAGCGCCTGCAGCGAGCGGTCGACCGAGGCCCGCAGATGCGCGGCCGAAGTGTCGTAGTGCTTGACCCGGTGGTCGGGTCGGCCCGGCGTGACCAGCTGGATGCCGCACTTGCTGACCAGTTGCATGCGGCTGCGCAGCGCCGGACGCAGCGCCAGGGCCTCGCCGAACAGGCTTTCCACGCTGTAGCCACCGTAGATGTCGGCATGGTCGAAGCTGGTCACGCCGATGTCGAGGTTGCCTTCGATCCAGGCCAGGTGCTGCTGCGGTGTCCGTTGCCATTCGGCCAGGCGCCAGGTGCCGGCGATGACGGGCGACAGCCCGGCCGGGTTGCTGGCTGCCCCATGCCTGATGGGCATGTCGGTCGATCCTCCGAGGGGATGCGGGCCGGCTTGGTGCGCTGGCGCCGGCGCTCGGCCCGCGTGGTGATCTTCCACCGCCGCGGCCATCAGGCCTTGGGCGCCTTGGGCAGCCGGCCCATCAGGAAGAAGGGGTCGTTCGGCCGCATGCCGGTGAGATTGGCCATGCGGTTGGACAGGCCGAAGAACGCGGTGATGGCGCCGATGTCCCAGATGTCCTCATCGTCGAAGCCATGCGCGCGCAGGGCGGCGAAGTCGGCCGCGTCGACGGTGGCCGACTGCAGGCAGACCTTCATCGCGAAGTCGAGCATCGCGCGCTGGCGTGGCGTGATGTCGGCCTTGCGGTAGTTGGTGGCCAACTGGTCGGCGATCAGCGGCTTCTTCTCGTAGACCCGCAGGATGGCGCCGTGCGCCACCACGCAGTACAGGCACTGGTTGGCCGCCGAGGTGACCACGATGATCATCTCGCGCTCCCCCTTGGTGAGGTTGCCGGTGTCCTTGACCAGCAGCGCGTCGTGGTAGGCCATGAAGGCACGCCACTCGGCCGGCCGGTGCGCCAGCGCCAGGAACACATTCGGCACGAAGCCGGCCTTCTCCTGCACCGCCAGGATGCGCTCGCGCAGGTCGTCGGGCAGGTTGTCCAGTTCGGGTACGGGGTAGCGGCTGATGGCGGGGCTGGTCATGGCGGGTCTCCTTCGGGTGGGTGCGGTTGTGCTCAGGTCCTGAACTGCATGGCATGCAGGCGGGCATACAGCCCGCCCGCAGCCAGCAAGGCAGCGTGCGGGCCTTGTTCTACCACCCGGCCGGCGTCCATCACCACGATCCGGTCGGCATGCTCGATGGTGGACAGCCGGTGGGCGATGATCAGCGTGGTGCGGCCGCGCATCAGTGTGTCGAGCGCGGTCTGCACCGCGCGTTCACTTTCACTGTCCAGTGCCGACGTGGCCTCGTCCAGGATCAGGATCGGCGCGTCCTTGTACAGCGCGCGGGCAATCGCCAGGCGCTGGCGCTGGCCGCCCGAGAGCTGGTTGCCGTTGTGGCCGATGATGCTGCCCAGGCCCTGCGGCAAGCCGTCGACAAAATCCAGCAGGTTGGCGCCGGCCAGCGCGGCGCGCACCCGCTGCACATCCACGCCAGCGCCCAGCGCCACATTGGCGGCGATGCTGTCGTTGAACATCACCACGTCCTGGCTGACCAGCGCAAACTGCCGGCGCAGGGTGTCGACCTGCCAGTCGCCCAGGGCCACGCCGTCCAGCGTGATCTGGCCGCTGGTGGGTGCCACGAAGCGCGGCAGCAGGTTGATCAGCGACGACTTGCCGGCGCCTGACGGCCCCACCAGGGCCACTGTCTCGCCAGCGGCCACGTTCAGCGTCAGGCCGTCGAGCGCGGGCGCCTGGTCGCTGGCGTAGCGCAGCACCACATCGGTCAGCTGCAACCGGCCTTCGGCGCGGGCCGGCTGGCCGCCGGTGTGGGCGGTTTCATGCGTGCCGCCCACCTCGGCGGGGCTGGTGTCGAGCAGTTCCAGGCCGCGCTCGATGGCGGCCAGGCCGCTGGTGATCGGCGCCATCACGTCCGACAGGTGCTTGACCGGCGCCACCAGCATCAGCATGGCGGTGATGAAGGCGACGAAGCCGCCCACGGTGCTGCCGGTGGTGCCGCTCTGCCACAGTGCTGCCACGATGACGGCCGACAGCGCCACTGCGGTGAACAGCTGGGTAAGCGGGGTCATCACGCCGGCCGACGCAGCGGCCTTCAGCAGCACCCGGCGCAGCGTCAGCGCATGGTGCTCGAAGCGCCGTGCCTGCGCCGGCGCGGCGCCGTGCAGGCGCACGATGCGCCAGGCCAGCACGTTTTCTTCCACCACATAGGCCAGGCCGTCGGTGGCGTTCTGCCCCTCGCGCGCCAGCCGGCGCAGCCGCTTGCTGACGCTGCGCATCAGCAGTGCCACCGCCGGGAACAGCACGACCACGAACAGCGTGAGCTTCCAGTTCAGCCACACCAGGTAGCCGAGCAGCGCCACCAGCGTGAGCGAATCCTTCAGCAGCACCAGCACCGACTGCACCAGTTGCAGCGCGCCGCTCTGCACCTCGTAGACCAGGGTGTTGGTCAGGCTGCTGGCCGAATGGCGGGCGAACATTGCCGGCTGGGCAGTGAGAATGCGCTGGAACAGCGCCTCGCGCAGATCCTGCACGCCGCGGTGCGCGGCCCACGACAGGGCGTACTGCGCCACGAAGCCGGCCGCCCCGCGCACCGCGAACACCCCGATGATGGCCACCGGCACCAGCCACAGCGGCAGCGCGCCGGCAGTGAAGCCCTGGTCGAGCAGCGGCTTGAGCATGGCCGGGATCAGCGGCTCGGTCAGCGCGCCCAGCAACGAGGCCAGAAACGCCACGCCCACGGCCAGCCGGCTGTGGCGGAAGTAGGGGGTGATGCGGGCGAAACGCTGCAGCAGGCTGGGCATGGGGGCAAAAAAGACCTGCGGCGCGCTCGGGGAGAGGCTGCGCCGTGGCGGACTGCGGATTATCCGGTGCCGCACCGTGCAGTCTGGCGCTTGCCCGCAACACTGTATGAACGTACAGTTATCGGGTGAACCTGTCACTGCCCTTGTTCGATTTCGACGACGACCTGCAGGACGCCGCACCGGGCGTGCCTGGCGCGGCGGCGCCGGTGTCTGCGCGGGCGGCGGCGGCACCGGTGCTGGCCGGTGTGCGGCCTGGTGCGCTGGTCGGTGTGCAGCCTGGTGCACTGCCTGGTGCACTGCCTGGTGTACTGCCTGGTGCACTGCCTGGTGTGCAGCTAGACATGCTGCTTGGTGTGTCCGCTGGTGTGCCCCCTGGTGCGCCGCAGGTGCCGGCCCTGCTGGTGGGCCTGGATGCCGCAGACGACGCCGCTGCCCATGTGCCACCCACCTTCGACCTCGCGCTGCACCCGGCGGTGTGGCGCGCCAGCCAGCTGGGTGCCGGCACCCGGGCCACCAGCCCCAGCGGCTTTGCTGCGCTGGACGCCGAGCTGCCCGGCGGCGGCTGGCCGCATGGTGTGCTGACCGAGCTGCTGCTGCCGCAACCGGGCATCGGTGAACTGCGGCTGCTGGCGCCGGCGCTGGCGGTGCTGTCACCGCCGCCGCAGTCGCCGGTGGCCGCAGCCATGCCGCAGCCCGGGCGGTCGGCGCGCACGGCGGCCCGGGCACCGGCCGACACCGCCCGCTGCGTGATGCTGTTCGACCCGCCCGCCTCCCTCAGCGCCTGGGCACTGGCCCAGTGTGGGCTGGACAGCCGGCACTGGCTGGTGGTGCGTTCGCGCCCGGGCGGGCAGGGCCGGCAGGGCAGCGGTGCCCCGGCCGCCGCAGCGCTGGCCTGGCAGGCCGACACCGCCCCCGGTGTGCCGCGCGGCGCCAGCCGGCTGGCGCCCTTGTTGCCGGGGGCCGATGTGCTGTGGGCGCTGGAGCAGGCGCTCAAGAGCGGCCAGGTCGGCGCGGTGCTGGCCTGGCTGCCGGTGAACCTGCGTGCCGATGCCCTGCGCCGGCTGCAGCTGGCCGCCCAGGCCCAGGCCGGGCCGGTG
>JBBRJU010000184.1:0-5602 GCA_038218895.1 Burkholderiales bacterium | reverse complement strand
CGTGCTGCGCAAGGTGACCAACACCCGCGGCGTCAGCGAAGAAGACTTCCTGCAGCCCGGCAAGCAGCAGGCGGCGGCCGGCTACTGCGTCTACGGCCCGCAGACCACGCTGGTGCTCACCGTCGGCGAAGGTGTGGCCATGTTCACGCTGGACCGTGAGACCGGCAGCTGGGTGCTGACCGAGAGCGACGTCAGCATCCCGGCCGACACCAAGGAGTTCGCGATCAACATGTCGAACATGCGGCACTGGGCGCCGCCGGTGCGGCAGTACATCGACGACTGCCTGGCCGGCAAGGACGGCCCGCGCGGCAAGGACTTCAACATGCGCTGGGTGGCCAGCATGGTGGCCGACGTGCACCGCATCCTGTCGCGTGGCGGTGTCTTCCTCTACCCCTGGGACAAGCGCGAGCCCGACAAGCCCGGCAAGCTGCGACTGATGTACGAGGCCAACCCGATGGCCTTTCTGGTGGAACAGGCCGGCGGCACGGCGACCAATGGCCACCAGCGCATCCTCGACATCGTGCCCACCAAGCTGCATGAGCGGGTGAGCGTGGTGCTGGGCTCGAAGAACGAGGTGCAGCGGGTGACCGACCTGCACCAGTCTGCGACAGACGCCACCCGCGCCTGATGCCTTGTCCGCACGGCGCGGGCTAAACTCAAAAGCTAAAAAGCCGGTGTAGCTCAGTTGGTAGAGCAGCGCATTCGTAATGCGAAGGTCACCAGTTCGATTCCGGTCACCGGCACCAGAAAAGCAAAAATCCAGAGAGGGCTTGGCGTTCGCGCCAGGCCTTTTTTGTTTCTGCAACGCCACCCCCAGGACCCCCAACCGCACATGTCAGCACCGAACATCTCCACCACCCTTGACGGCCTGGCCATGGCCGACCTGCAGCGCCTGCTGGCCCAGACCGACGCAGCCATCGCCGAGCGCCGTGTCGAAGAGCTGAAAGTGCTGGCCGACGGCTTTGCGCGCAAGCTGGCTGTCAACGGCTTCTCGGTCAGGGAAGGCATCGACGCCCTGAAACCGTACATTGGCAAGAACTTGCGCCCGGCAATACCGCCGCGCCAGGACCAATCGGCCTGACAACGCACCCACCCGCCCAGGAGACACCCGCCATGACCGCCGCCCCCACCCCAGCCAGCCATGGCGATGTTGCCGACGCCGAGCACCTGGTGCGCGAAGACCTGGCCGCCGCGTACCGCCTGGTGGCGCTGTGCGGCATGGACGACAGCATCTACTCCCACATCTCGGCGCGGCTGCCGGGCCGGCATGACCAGTTCCTGATCAACCCGTACGGCTGGCTGTTCCGCGACATCACCGCGTCGTCGCTGGTGAAGATCGACCTGGACGGGCGCATCGTCGGCCATTCGCCGCACGACGTGAACCCGGCGGGCTTCACCATCCACAGCGCGGTGCATGCCGCCCGGCCGGATGCTGCCTGTGTGCTGCACACCCACACCGTGGCCGGGGTGGCGGTGTCGTCTCTGGCGGATGGCCTGCAGCCCTGCAACCAATGGGCGCTGCAGTTCTACAACCGGGTGGTCTACCACGCGTACGAAGGCATCGCGCTGGACCTGGCCGAGCGCGACCGCCTCGTCACCGACCTGGGGCCCACCGCGCGTGCGCTGGTCCTGCGCAACCACGGCCTGGTGACGCTGGGCCGCACTGTCGCCGAGGCCTTCATCCTGATGCACAACCTGGAACGTGCCTGCAGGGTGCAACTGGCGATCCAGGCCAGTGGCCAGCCGGTGCACCCGGTGCCGCACGCCGTGGCTGAACGCACTGCGCTGCAGTACGAGAGCGGCAGCAACAAGCGCCTGCCCGGCCAGCCCGACCCGAACGCCCGCGAATGGCAGGGCTTCCTGAAACGGCTGGAGCCCGGCGCACCGGGCAGCTTTCGCGACTGACGCAGCGACTGACGCAGCGCCGGCGGCAGCGCGAAGAACAGCTTGCCGGTGAAGATGGCCTGCACATCCTCAAACGGGGGGGGGGGCGGCAAGACGGGGATGGCGCAGCGGTGCGCATGGCCCGCCAGGCACGCAGGCCGCGTGCCGTTGTCCACCTGGTGGGCGGCTACTCGGGCGCCACCTGCACCAGGCGCTTGCCGATGGCCTCGCCCTTGAACAGGCCGACCAAGGCGGCCGGCGCCTGGCCGATGCCTTGCACGATGTCTTCGTCGAACCAGATCTCGCCCCGGCGCAGCCAGGGCGCCACCCGCGCCAGGTAGGCCGGCAACTGGTGCACATGGTCGTAGATGATGAAACCGGTCATCGTGATGCGCTTGGTCAGCACCGCCTGCAGGCCGCGGATACCGGCATCGCCGTCGGTGTTGTAGGCCGAAATCATGCCGCACACCGGAAAGCGCGCCGCCACGTTGGCATGGCGCAGCGCAGCCTCCAGCGTGCTGCCGCCGACGTTGTCGAAGTAGACGTCGATGCCCTGCGGGCAATGGGTGTCCAGGGCCTCGTCCAGCGGTGTGGTCTTGTAGTTGAAGACGGCGTCGAAGCTGCCGCGCGCGAGCAGGTGGGCGCGCTTGGCCTCACTGCCCACCGAACCCACCACCCGTGCACCGGCCCGTTTGGCGAACTGCCCCACCAACTGGCCCACCGCGCCGGCCGCCGACGAGACATACACCGTGTCGCCAGGCGCCGGTTGGCCGATCTGGATGGCCCCCACCCAGGCGGTGAGCCCAGGCATGCCCAGCACCGACACCGCATGGCTGATGCGACCCAGCGCCAGGTCGATCTTGTGCAGGCCCTCACCGCGCGGCACCCGCACCCGCTCGGCCCAGTCGAGAAAGCCCCAGACGCAGTCGCCCACTGCAAAGCGGGCGTTGCGTGAGGCGATCACCCGGGCCACCACCCGCGACACGATGGGCTGCCCCAGCACGAAGCCGGGCGCGTAGGACGGCCCTTCATTCATGCGGCCGCGCAGGTAGGGGTCGAGCGACAGGTAGACCGCCTGCAGCAGCACGTCCTCCGGGCCGATCTCGGGCTCAGCCACCTGCTCGGCAGCGAAGCAAGCCGTATCGACCCAACCCGTGGGCCGCCGGGCCAGCACAATGCGTGTGTTCATCGGGCCACTGTAGCGCCGCCGCCGGGCTGGCTGGGCGCCATGCGGGAAGGCCCCTAGCAAGCCCAGCGTGACCATCTGGACAGGGGACGGCGCAGTGCGACTTACCATGCACGTTGGGGACTGGGCAACAGACCGGCAAGCTGCCGGCACCGCCCGAGCCAGCGCGCCCCCGGCGCAGACCCGAGACCCGACACGATGGCAAAGACTTACGCACAGATCCAGGCCCAGATCCTCAAGCTGCAGCAAGAAGCTGACGCCCTGAAAGCCAAGGAGGTGGCCGGTGTGGTCGCCCGCATCCAGGGCGCCATTGCCCACTACGGGCTGACGGCGCAGGATCTGTTTGGCAATCCAGGCGCTGCAGCCAAACCCATGGCTGCTGCCAAGCGCACCAAGTCAGTCAAGACAATCCAGATTGCCAAGACAGACCGACCAGGCAAGCCAGCCAAGACAGTCAAGGCGACCAAAGCGGCCAAGGCGGCCAAGCCACCGGCACCGGCCAAGTTCCGGGACGACGCTGGCCACCAATGGAGCGGCATCGGCAAGCGGCCGAACTGGTTCAAGGCTGCGCTGGCCGCCGGCAAGACGGCCGACGCCTTGCGAATCCAGCCGCCCAGCGCCGGCTGACCGATCCCGGCGCGCTCAGCGTGCCGGCTTGCTGCGGCTGCGGGCCACCCACACCCTGTAGGCATTGGGGGTCAGCTCGCGCTTGAGCAACTGCACCACCTGGCCAGGGTTCAGGCCATGCTGGCGCAGCACCTTGTCGAACGGCGGCTTGTCGTCCCAGGCGGTCGCGATGATGGATTCGATCTCGTCGGCGTTGAGCCGCGGCACGGGCTTGGCCATGTCAGTCCACCAGGCTGAAGCGCAGGCCGGCATGGTCCTCCAGGCGCCGCAGCAGCGCCAGGCCCATCGCCGCGCCCGGTGTCCACACGCCTCCGGGCGTGGCCTGGCGCGGCACGTCCTGCAGCAAGCACAGCGCCGTCTCGGCCAGCATGCGGGAGGTGCAGCCGTAGCCCGGGTCACGGTCGCCATGCACCGTGGCGGCCAGACTGCGGCCGTCGACCGTCTGGCCGGCAAAACACAGGTCGAAGCTGCCGGTCTCGCGCTGGTGCTTGCCGGGGCCATGGCCGGGCTGTGGCAGGGCCAGGCGGCCGATCAGCGCCCGGCTGGGCCGCCAATCCAGCGCCAGGTCTTGCAGCCGGGTGCCAGCGGCCAGCAGTTGCGCCGCAAGCCGGCCCGCCAGCCCGCGACCGGTGACCAGGCGTTCGTCATAAGCGAAGTCGCGGCCCCAGGGGTGGCCGCGCAGCGCATTGCTGCGGTGCACGTTCTTGGTGTTGATGGTGGCCATGACGAACGGGCCGCTCCAGACACCACCGGGCTGATCTTGGCGGGCCGATGTGCCGTCGGGCTGCATCGGCCCACGAAAGCCCGGTGTCAGCGCAAACGGGTCGGCCAGCAAGCGGGCAGCCGCCGGATCGCCATCGGTCGCGTCCAGCGTGGCCAGCAGGCTGGCCGCCGTGCCGCCCGACAGGCCGCCGCGCATGCGCAGCACCCGGCCCTGCACCCGTTGCAGCGGCTGACCAAAGCGCCGCATTGCTTCGGTCTGCAGGAACAGCACGCCCAGATCGAACGGCACGGAATCAAACCCGCATGAGAACACGATGCGCGCGCCGCTGGCCGCCGCCGGCGCCTGCAGCTGGCGGACCATCTGCGCCATCCACAGCGGCTCACCACACAAGTCGACATAGTCGGTGCCGGCCTCGGCGCAGGCAGTGGCCAGCGCCGTGCCATGCCGGGTGTAGGGTCCCACGGTGGTGATCACCACCCGCGCCTGGCGCACCAGGGTGGCCACAGCGGCGGCGTCGCTGGCGTCGGCGGTGCACAAGGGCAACGCGGCCGGTGCGCCGATGGCCTGACGCACCGCTGCCAGACGCTCGGCGCTGCGGCCGGCCAGGGCCCACCGGAAGCCGGCGCCAGCGGCAGCCCGGGCCTGCAGGACCTCGGCCACCAGGCGGCCGGTGAAGCCGGTGGCGCCAAACAGAATCACGTCGACGGGCATGGCGTTGCTGAGCATCCCATGATGGTCGCACATGCCTTGTGCCGCACTGCCAGGGTGCCCAGGGTTTCCAGGAATACCATGCAGGCCCGCGCCTGCGCCCCACCATCTGCCATGACCGCCCTCGAACAACGCCTGACCGACCTGGAGATCAAGGCCAGCTTCCATGAGGACGCGGTCGACCAGTTGAATGCGGTGGTGGTGCGCCAGCAGCGGCAGATCGACGCCCTGCTGCGCGCGCTGGCACTGCTGCGCGACCAGTTGCCCGATGTCGATGCGCCGAGGCTGTTGCGCAGCCTGCGCGACGACCTGCCACCGCACTACTGACAGCTGCGGCCGTGCACAGGCCCGCAAGTTCACGGGCCAGACCAGGATCCCACGCCCGGAAAGCACAAAGCCCCGCAGGACGGGGCTCAGGCTTTGTTGCGTCCAGCCGGCCTGCAGACACAGGCCAGGTGGCGGAGTCGGAGGGA
>JBBRJU010000183.1:0-5612 GCA_038218895.1 Burkholderiales bacterium | reverse complement strand
GGATCCAGACGAACACTGTCAGCGCCAAAGGTGACACCAGCTTGCGGCTCTGGGCGTTGTGCACGATGCCCTTGGCCTGGCTGTCGACCATCTCGACCAGCATTTCGACGGCAGCCTGGAAGCGGCCGGGCACACCCGAGGTGGCTGACTTGGCGGCACGCCACAAGAAGAAGCTGCCCAGCACGCCCGTCAACACCGCGAAGAAGATGCTGTCGAGGTTGAAGACCGAGAAGTCGACGATCGCCGTCTGCTTGTGGTTCTGCAGATGGGTCAGGTGGTGAATGATGTATTCACCGGCGGTCTGTCCGCTTCCTGCGGCGTTTTCTGCGGCTGCCATGTTGTCTCGTCCAGTCCCGTCTTGTCTCAGATCGGGCGCCGCCGCCAGAGCAGCGCCACCCAGTACACCTTCATGCACACCACCAGCCCGACCAGCAGGGCCGGCCACACCAGTGGTTGCACGATGCGGCCCGCGACCACCAGCATCGCGACCGACACACCAATTTTCAACATCTCCCACACCATGAAGCTGACAGCCGAAGCGGCCGGCGCCATGCTGGAGAGCTTGCTGGTCATGCCGCGTGCCATCAATGCGCCCGGCAACACCACGGTGGCCGCCCCATAGAGCAGCGACCAACCAATATCAGCCCTGGCTGTGACCAGCCACCCGACCAGGGCGACCACCACACCCACCACCGCTTGCACGGCAATGACCCACCAGGGTGACACCGGCGGTTCCTGGGCCCTCAATGCAGCTGCCTCTTCACGATTCAGCTGCTTGAAGCGTCGGTCTGCGCCCCCATCTTCAGCGCCATCCCATCCTGCGCGGTGGCCGTTTTGTTGCACTGGCCGGTCCGTCATGGTTGTTCGATCGCGCTTGGTTGCGGCAAACCGCAGAAGTATACGTGGAAACCCGTTGGCAACTACCATCCCAGCGTTGGCCGAGCCTGGGTGACCGCCTGTTACAGCCGCGCCACATGCGCCGGCAAACCCCGCACTTCCACCCGGCATTGCAACACACAGCCCGCCATTGGCTGGGCGGCGAGTTCGTCGGCAGGGCGCTTGTCGCGCGCGGTGGTGATGTAGAGCGTCTTCAGATCCGGGCCGCCGAAACAGGGCATGGTGGGGCAGCGCACCGGCAGCGGCAATTCGGCCAGTTGGCTACCGTCTGGCGCCAGGCGCAGCAGGCGCTGGCCTTCGAACATCGCGACCCAGTAGGCGCCTTCGCTGTCCACTGCCGCGCCATCGGGCCGACCACGGTAACTGCTGATCGGCGCGGCCAGGTCGCGCAGTTCGAACTGCGCGAACAGCCGCTGGCGCGACAGGCTGCCGTCGCTGGCGTCCAGGTCGAAGGCCTGCACCCGGTGGGCCGTGGTGTCGGCCCACAGCAGGGTGCGGCCGTCAGGGCTGAAAGCCAGGCCGTTGCTGGCGGTGATGCCGCCGGCCATGCACCGCAATTCGCCATCGGCCAGGCAATACAGCGCGGCGCGGGGCTCGCGCTTGTCGTCGATCGTGCCGACCCAGAAACGCCCCTGCGCATCGGCCTTGCCGTCGTTGAAGCGCTGGGCGGTGGGGTCGTACGGCGGCCTGGCCACCTGCGTGCGCTGGCCACTGGCGGGGTCGAAGCGCCAGAGGCCGTCACGCATGGCCATCAGCAGGCCGCCGCCCAGCAGCGGCGCGATGCAGGCCGGCTCACTGGGAACGTGCCAAACGTCCTGGTGGCCGGTGCGCGGGTTGTGGCGCTTGAGTTGACGGCCGGGGATGTCGACCCAGTACAGCAGTTGCTCGTCGGGGTGCCACAACGGCGATTCGCCCAGCAACGACGGCGCCCCGGGCAAGGCGGTGATCACGATCATCGGGCTCCTTCAGGTGCGGCTGGTGCGGCTGGTGCGATTGGTGCGGCCTGCAGCGGCCAGGGTCAGCCCAGATCGACCTTGAGGTAGTGCGCACCGGGGAGGGGGTTGAAGTAGAACGGCGGCACTTCCACGAAGCCGAGCGTGGCGTAGAGGCCGCGCGCGGCCTCCATGTCGTCGAGCGTGTCGAGCAGCATGGCCGAGTAACCGGCCTGCATCGCGCCGTCGATCAGCGCCTGCGCCAGCAGCCGGCCCAGGCCGAAGCGGCGGAAGGCGCGGCGCACGTACAGCCGCTTCATCTCGCAGGCGTTGGCATCGTCGGCATCGGGCAGCGGGCGGAAGGCGCCGCAGCCGGCCAGTTCACCATCCACCCAGGCCAGCAGCAGGCCACCTTGCGGGGCGGCGTAATCACCCGGCAATGCAGCAAGCTCGGCCTCGAAGTTCTGGAAGCACAGGTCGACACCCAGGCCGTCGGCGTACTCGCGGAACAGCGCCCGCGTCGCATCCAGTGCCGCAGGCGAGTCGGGCGGCAGCAGGCTGATGTCGGGTGCGGGCATGCGGCAGGTCATGCGCCCAGGCGGGCGATCCACACCACCAGCGCGGCGCAGGCGGCCAGCACCACGGCGGCCAGGGCGCGGCTGGCCAGGCCATCCTGGGTGGAAGGCACACCGGGCGGCAGCGGCTTGTCACCGGTGATCATCGGCATGACCAGGCTCTTGCCACGCAGCTTGTAGACCACGATGGCCACGATGTGCAACGTCACCAGCGTCAGCAGGATCCACTGGCCATAGCCCGTATGCCAGCCGGTGGCCAGCAGGCCAGTGGCGTTGCTCACGTAGCGGTTGAGCGGGCCGGTGGTGGTGATCTCGTCGTCGGCGACAAGCCCGGTGCCCACCTGGACCAGCAGCAGCATGATCAGCGCGAACACCGAAAACGCCGCCAGCGGGCTGTGGCCCACCTCGAAATGGTCACCCGGGCGCTGCGCACCACGCAGGTAGCGCAGCAGCGAGGACGGTGCGTAGATGAAGTTGGCAAAGCGCGACCAGCGCCCGCCCACCAAACCCCAGACGATGCGAAAGCTCAGCAGCGCCAGCACCGTCAGCCCCAGGCGCATGTGCCAGACCATCGCGTTGCCGCCCACCTTGGCGGTGATGACCAGGCCGACCACGGCCAGCGCCAGCAGCCAGTGAAAACTGCGGGTCGGCAGATCCCAGACCCGCACGGGCGGGTGTTCGACTTCGCTTGTCATCGAGGGAGCCTTGTCGGTTGCACAGGCACACAACGATAGCCGAAGTCAAGATCACACCCGGATGCAACAGCGCTGCAACAAAACAGCGCACGGCCCGTAGACTGGCGGTCGCTTGCGATCCTGTGCCGGCGACCCGTGTCAAACCCTTGTTGGAGTAAATGCATGAAACGACTGCTCATGGCCACTGTGGCCGCCGTTGGCGCGCTGGCCACCTTGCCCGCCGCAGCCCAGTTCCAGAAGTCGGAAGATGCGATCAAGTACCGCCAGTCGGCGTACACCGTGATGGGCAACCATGTCGGACGCATCGGCGCCATGGCCACCGGCCGGGCACCGTTCGACGCCAAGGCCGCAGCTGATAGCGCCAACATTGTCAACACCCTGGCGGCGCTGCCGTTCACCGCGTTCGGCCCGGGCACCGACAAGGGCGCACCCAACCGCGCCAAACCCGAGATCTGGAGCGACGCTGCCAAGTTCAAGGCCGCCAGCGAAAAGATGGTGGCCGAGGTGGCCAAGCTCGACACCGCAGCGAAGAGCGGCAGCCTGGACGCAATCAAGACGGCCATGGGCGCGGTGGGCAGCAGCTGCAAGGCCTGCCACGATGATTTCCGGGCGGAGAAATACAGCAACTAAGCCCACGCCGGAGCGCCTGTGGCGCTTGCCTGGTGTGCCAGCAGTCTGGTGGCTGCGGCACGGTCGCTGCGCGCAGCTTCACGTCGCTGGTGCAGCATGCGCCTGGGCCCGCGCCTGCGCCGAAAATTCAGCCCTGGCCTGCAGCCGGCTCGGCAAATCCGAGCACGACCCTGCGGGTCTTGGCTGACTTTTTCTCGATCTTGGTGACCACCACCGCGCCGATCTCGGCGGTGTTGGCCACATGCGTGCCGCCGCAGGGCTGCAGGTCGACACCCTGCACGTCCACCAGCCGCACGCGGCCACTGCCCGACCCTGACCCCGACCGCGGCGGTTGCACGCTCATGCTGCGCACCAGGCCGGGGTTGGTGTCCAGCTCGGCCTCGCTGATCCAGCGGGTGGCCACCGGGTGGGCGGCGGCCACCAGACGGGCGATGCCGGCGGTGAGCTGCGCTTTGTCCAGCGGGTCGGTCATGTGGAAATCCAGCCGGGCATAACCGGCGGTGATGCTGCAGCCGTCCACCGGGTGCGGCACCAGCGCGCACAGCAGGTGGGTGGCGGTGTGGAAGCGCCGGTGCGCGGCGCGGCGCGCGCTGTCGATCTCGGCCACCACCGCCTGGCCGGCGGCCCAGCCAGTCAGGTCGGTGCCCGGCGCCACCAGATGCAGGATGCTGCCGGGCTCGGTGCCCTTGCGGGTGTCGCTGATGGCCAGGCTGGCGCCATCGGCGCGCAGCAGCCGCCCGGTGTCGCCGGCCTGGCCGCCGCCTTGCGGGTAGAACACGGTGCGGTCAAGTTCAATGCCGGCCTCGCCCACCGCAGTGAGGGTGGCGCTGCACTGCAGCAGCATGGCGTCGTCGCGGAACAGTTCGTCGGTCATGCGGTGGTCAGCTCCACGGTGCCCAGGGGTGTGTTCAGGGTGACGGCCAGCGCCGGGCCGCCGGGCACCACCTGGGCGCCACGCAAGCGCAGCAGCGTGGCCTCACGCGGCTGCAGCGCGCCAAAGCGCACTGCTTGCAGCGCCACCGCTGAGGCCGGCATGGCCTCGGTGGGATGGCGGCCCTGCCATTCGATCAACACCGGCAGCCGGCCCTGGCCCGGCAGCGCGCCGTCGTCACGCACCAGGATGCGCCAGGCCAGCAGGCCTTCGGGTGTGGGCCGCTGGGCCGCCAGCGCCGGGCCGGGGTCTTGCGCAAAGTTGATCAGGCCCCAGCGCAGCATCTCCACATTGGGGGTGCGTGCCACCGCCGTCAGAAACTGCGGGCCGTGGGCCAGGCGGGCCTGCACTGCCGGGTCGTCCAGGCCGAACCAGCGCACCCGGCCGGGCGGCGCTGCTGCGGGGTCGATGGCGATGACTTCCAGGTAGGTGTTGGCAAAGCCCGGGCCGTCGATGCGGAGCAGCCGGTTGTGCGTGCCCATCAGCGGGTGCAAGCCGCCCGGGCCGGGCGCGACGCCCAGCGTGGCCTCGCACCAGGCCACGCCCTGCGCCAGGCTGGCCGCGCCGATGACGAGGTGGTCGATGTCGCAATTCACAGGCTCACCATACCCGAGACGACCGGGCACACCGCGCCGCCGATCCATACATCAGCCCCCTCACGCACCACATGCACCCGGCCGGCCCGGCCCAGCGCCGCGCCCTGTGCGGCCACATAGGCGCCGGGCGCCAGGCCGGCGCCGGTCAGCCACTGCGCCAGGCCGGCGTTCAGGCTGCCGGTGACCGGGTCTTCCGGCACGCCCAGGCCGGGCACGAAGGCCCGCACTTCGAACTGGCATTCAGCACCCGCCGGGTGCGGCCCCACCACGCCCAGCTTGAGGCCGCGCATGGCGGCGAAATCCGGCTGCAGCGCCAGCACGGTGGCGGCGTCGGCCAGCAGCGCGCCCATCCAGCC
>JBBRJU010000182.1:0-5618 GCA_038218895.1 Burkholderiales bacterium | reverse complement strand
GGTGTCGCTGGTGTAGGCCAGCCAGATGGTGGGCGTGGCGTCGGCCTCGACCTTGGCGATGATGGGCTCGTCCACGGCGTCGGGCAGGCGCCCGCGCACGCGCGAGACACGGTCGCGCACATCGGCCGCAGCGTTGTCGGGGTTCTTCTCCAGCTTGAAGCGCACCGTGATCTGGCTCTGCTCGGCGCGCGAGATCGAGGTCAGGATGTCCACGCCCTCGATGCCGGCAATCGAGTCTTCCAGCGGCTTGGTCACCTGCGACTCGATCACCTCGGACGACGCCCCGATCAGCCGGGTGTTGACCGTGACCACCGGCTCGTCGATGCGGGGGTATTCACGCACCGTCAAGCGGTCGAACGAAACCAGGCCGATCAGCACGATCAGCAGCGACAGCACGGTGGCCAGCACTGGCCGGCGAATCGAGACTTCAGAGAGTTTCATGCATTGCTCCTGCAGACGGCGATCAGGCCGCCGATGCGGCGCGCGCCGGGGCGGGGGCCGGCGCTGCACCTGGCGCTGCACCCGATGCCGCCGCCCCTGGCCGGCCGGCCGGCCGGCCAGGGGCGGGCTTGCTGATGTCGACCACCCGCAGCGCCAGCCCGTCACCGCGCATCAGGCGCGCCTGGCCGGCCAGCACCACGGTGTCGCCTTAGCTGACCCCGGCCAGCAGCTCCACCTTGCCAGCCACGCGCTGGCCGATGCGGGCTTCGACCCGCCTGGACACCGGGCCCTTGTCACCCGGCACCACCAGCACGACAAACTGCTTGTCGCCCTGCGGCACCAGCGCTTCTTCGGGCACCACCAGGGCGTCCTCTCGGACCGAGAACACCACCCGCGCCCTGGCGAACATGCCACTGCGCAGCACGCCGTCGGGGTTGGCCAGGCGGGCCCGCACCAGCACCGCGCGGCCGTCTGCGTCCACCTGGGAGTCGAGCGCGCCCACCACCGCCTTCAGCTTGCGGCCCGGCAGCGCGTCCAGCGACACCTCCACCCCCTGGCCCGGCTTGATGCGGCTGAGGAAGCGCTCCGGCAGGCGGAAGTCCACCCAGACCGAGGACACGTCGTCCAGCTTGACGATGTCGGCGCCGTCCTTGACGTAGTCACCCAGGTTCACCTGCCGGATGCCGGCCATGCTGTCGAACGGTGCCAGCACCTTCATGCGGGCGGCCTGGGCCTGGGCCAGCGCCACCTGGGCCAGGGTCACATCCAAGGCCGCCGCAGTCTGGTCCAGCGCGCTCTGGCTGACGAAGTTCTGCGCCACCAGTTCGCGACTGCGTTGCAGGTTGGTGCGGGCAATGCCGGCCTGCGCCTCGGCCTGCTTGAGCTGGGCCTGCTGCAAGCTGTCGTCGAGTTGCACCAGCAGCTGGCCACGCCGGACACGCTGGCCGTCATTGAATGCCAGCAAGACGATGCGCCCGCTGACCTCGGGCCGCAGCACCACGCTCTGGTTCGAGCGCAAGGTGCCGACGGCCTGGGCATCGTCTTCCAGGCGCATGCGCTGCACCTTGCCCACTTCCACCGCCACCGGGCCGCCCGGACCACGCGCCGCCGGGCCGGCGGCACCACCGGGCGGGCCACCGGCTGCGGCCGGTGCGCCAGCACCAGCCGCCGGCCGGTTCTGCAGCCACCAGGCAGCGCCTGCAGCAGCAGCCAACCCCACCAACACGACCACCACGCGCAACGTCTTCATCAAGGCAACTCTTCCGTTATCGCCGGACTTTAACGGGCGCTGCCCGGCCCAGCGGCTTGGACGGGCACTGGCCGGCGCCCGCGCCTGCGGCAGGCATCAGGCAGCGCGCAGCGCGGCCACACCGCGGTTGGCCAGCGCGTCGGCGCGCTCGTTGCCCGGGTCGCCCGAATGGCCCTTGACCCAGTGCCACTGCACGTCATGGCCGGCCACCAGCGTGTCCAGGCGTTGCCACAGCTCGATGTTCTTCACAGGCTTGTTGTCGGCGGTGCGCCAACCGCGCTTCTTCCAGCCGTGGATCCAGCTGGTGATGCCGTCCTTCACATAGCTGCTGTCGGTGTAGATGGCGACCGGTGTGCGACGCTTGAGCAACGCCAGCGACTCGATCACCGCTGTGAGCTCCATGCGGTTGTTGGTGGTCGACGGCGCGCCGCCAAACAACTCTTTTTCATGGTCGCCCCAGCGCAGCCAGGCGCCCCAGCCGCCGGGGCCGGGGTTGCCCTTGCAGGCGCCATCGGTGTAGATCACCACCCGCTCAGGTCGGGCTGGTGTGTCGTCGCGCATTCAGTTTTGCTCCTCGGGTTGTGTGGCGGGTGCGCCGGATGTCAGCGCCTGGCGCCAGGCTGGCGGGCCGCTGCGGTTGGCCACCGCGACCGGCGCCGCCCGCTTGGCCACCGTCTGCCGGCGGGCCAGGCCCACCAGGCGCATGCCGCGCACCCGCTTGACCGCCTCGACCATGTAGACCGCGCCCAGCACCGGCCAGCCACGCGCGCCGGCCGCTTCCATCCAGGCAAAGCGGGCCAGGCCCGCATCCGACCGAAACGGCGGGCGCCAGCAGCCGAAGCGGCCACGCTCGACCTCGAAGCCGAGCAGGCGCAGCCAGTCACGCACCCGGCGGTAGGCGATGAACTCGCCCGCGCTGGGCAGGTACAGCGGGGCGTCACCGCCCAGGCGCTGGCGCCAGTGGCCTGCCTGCTGGCGCAGGCCCCAGAGGCTGGCCGGATTGAAACCGACGATCACCACGCGGCCTTCGGGTACCAGCACCCGCTCCACCTCGCGCAGGGTGTCATGCGGGTCACGTGCCAGCTCCAGCGCGTGCGGCAGCAGCACCAGGTCCAGGCTCTGGCTCGGGAACGGCAGGGCATCAAAGTCGCAGTGCAGCGCATTGCCGGCATCCATCGGCATCAATGTGGCCAAGGCATCGTCGGCCACCGGCAGCGGCAGCGCCTCGGGCCGGCGCAAGGTGTTGCTGGCCACCCAGCGGTGGGGCATGCGGTTGGCGCGCAGGCCGGCCAGATCAGGCAGGCCCAGCTGCAGCGCGTGGAAGCCGAACAGGTCGGTCACGGTGCGGTCGAGCTGGGCCTGTTCCCAATCCAGCAAGTACCGGCCGGGCGGGCTTTGCAACCACTGGGCCAACTCTATAATTGAACGATTGCGCATCATGAAACTATGAGCCCTGCCCGCCTTCACCGACAACGAAAACGACATCTGGATGCTGCACGATGACCGCCAGGCCATCGTGGTCGATCCGGGCGATGCGGGGCCCGTGGCAGCGGCGCTCGATGCCCGAAACCTGGCGCCAGTCGCCATTCTAGTGACGCACCACCATTCCGATCCTGTCGGCGGCCTGGCAGCCTTGTGGCCGCGCTTGCATGCTGCGCCGTCGGCACTGGCCGACGGCCCGGCGCGCGCGGCCGTTCCCCAGCCCTTCCCGCCGGTGGCCGAGGGTGCTTCGCCACTGCAGCCGAGCCGACCCATGCCGCGCTGGCATGCTGCACCGTGGCCTGTGGCGCGCTGGCCGCAGGTGGGCCAGCCCACCTTGCCCTCCACGATTGCACAAGCGCGTGCGATCGACCCCTTCATGCGCTGCGATGTGCCCGATGTGAACCGCTGCCCAGACCCCGAGACTCCGGGCGCGGCCGACCACAGCAGGCCCGCCGTGCCAGGCCCCCAGCGCGAATGGAAGAACCAGGTCCGATGACACCTCCCCATGCCGGCAAGCCCTTGCAGCACTGCCACCCCCTGAGCCGCCTGGCGCCGCTGCTGCTGGCAGCCCTGCTCGGCGCCTGCGCCACCGCGCCAGGCCCTCTGCCCGGCCAGTTGCCCGCCGGCAGCACACCCACCGGTGCTGCCACCCCGGCCCTGGCACCCGCCGCGCCTGCTGGCCCAGCCGCGCCGGCCGCACAGGCGGTGGCAGTGCTGCCCCCGGCGTCGGCCATGGTGCCGATCGCCATCGACCCGCTGCGCCCCACCGAACTGCTGGACCTGGGCGCGCCCGAGACCCGGATCGACCTGTGGGCGCGGGTGCGCCAGGGCGCGGCCATTCCCGACCTGCAGAACGAGCGGGTCGACAAATGGCAGCAGTGGTACGCCAGCCGGCCCGACTACGTGCAGCGCATGACCGAGCGGGGCGGGCGCTATCTGTTCCACATCATCGAAGAGGTCAACAAGCGTGGCTTGCCGACCGAGCTGGCATTGCTGCCCTTCATCGAGAGTGCCTTCAACCCGCAGGCGATGAGCACGGCCAAGGCCTCGGGCATGTGGCAGTTCATCCCCGGCACCGGGCGCGATTTTTCGCTGCGCCAGAACGTCTTCCGCGATGACCGGCGCGACGTGCTGGCGTCCACCCGTGCCGCGCTCGACTACCTGCAGATGCTGCACGGCATGTTCGGCGACTGGCAGCTGGCACTGGCTGCCTACAACTGGGGCCAGGGCAGCGTGCAGCGCGCCATTGCCCGCAATCAAAGAGCCGGGCTGCCGACCGATTACGACAGCCTGCGCATGCCCGACGAGACCCGCAACTACCTGCCCAAGCTGCAGGCGGTGGAAAACATCGTGGCCAACCCGCAGGCCTTCGGCCTGACGCTGCCGGCGCTGCAGAACCATCCGTATTTCGTGTCGGTGGGGCTCGACCGCGACATCGACCTGGACCTGGCCGCGCGCCTGGCCGGGATGGCAATCGACGAGTTCAAGCAGTTGAACCCGCAGATGAACAAGCCGGTGATTCTGGCCGCAGGCACGCCGCAGGTGCTGCTGCCGTACGACGCCGCCAGCCGCTTCGTGCGCGCGGTGGGCCAGCACCGCGGCAACCTCGCCAGCTGGACGGCCTGGGTGGCCCCCAGAACCATCAAACCGGCCGAGGCGGCGCGCCTGGTGGGCATGGACGAAGACCAGTTGCGGGCTGTCAACAACATCCCCAAGGGCATGCTGGTGAAGGCCGGCTCCACCCTGCTGGTGCCGCGCGCTGCGCACCGCACCGAAGACGTGGCCGGGCACATTGCCGACCATGCCACCCTGGCCCTGGCGCCCGACGTGCAGCCGCTGCGCAAGATCAGCTTCAAGGCCGGCAAGAAAGGTGACACTGTGGCGGCGGTGGCCCGGCGCTACCGTGTGCGCGCCGACCAGGTGGCACAGTGGAACGGCACGTCCGCAGGGGCACGCTTCAAGCCCGGCCAGACCGTGGTCGTGATGGTGACCAACAAAGCCAAGCGCGTGGCCGCTGGAAGCTCACCTGCCAAGGCCAGTGCGGCCAAGGGCCTCAGCAAGCCGCCGGCCACTGCCCGCAGCCGCAAACCGGCCAACTGACCGGCTGCTGCCGCCTGGAAGCGCGTGGCGGCGAAGCACGCGATGGCGCATCGCCGATCGTGCAGTGCCGATCGCGCAGTGCCGATCGGTCAGCACAGATCACTCAGCGCCGGTCGCTCAGCGCATGGGCCAGGGTCGACAGGTCCACATACTCCAGCTCGCTGCCCACCGGCACCCCACGCGCCAGCCGCGTCACCACCAGCGGTGCGCCGCTGGCACCGGGCAGGCTGCGCAGGGCCTGGGCCAGCACATGGGCGGTGGCTTCGCCCTCGGCCGAGAAACCGGTGGCCAGGATCACTTCCTGCACCACACCATCGGCCGCGCGCTCGAGCAACGCATGCACGCC
>JBBRJU010000181.1:0-5625 GCA_038218895.1 Burkholderiales bacterium | reverse complement strand
CAACCTGCCCACGCCCTACCTGCCGATGCGGGCCTTGACGCTGCGCGGCTCGTACGTCGGCAGCCACAGCGAAATGGCCGAGTTGCTGGCGCTGGTCAACCGCAACGGCCTGCCGCCAGTGCCCATCACCACCCGCCCGCTGGACGAGGCGAGCAGCGCGCTGGCCGACCTGCGCGCAGGCCGCGTGGTCGGCCGGGTGGTGCTGGCCGGCTGACGCCGAGGCAAATGGGTCCGGGGTATGCGCGATGCGCGCCCGGCAGCCAGCCGGCGCGTTGCCCGTGGCGCAGCCGCCAGAAAACATGACCTGAGCAGCCAGGGCTGCAAACTGACGCTGCCGTCTGAACGGCGGTCAGCATCCATGGACCGCGACCGTCCGGTTCGCGCGTCTGCGCCCCTCGATTCGAAAGCAAGAGCCGGAGTGCGCCGCAAGATGCCCTTGACGACACTGCGAACTGGTCCACTTCGCGCAAGACACCATGAAGCCGCACACCTCCGACATCACACTGGATCCACGTTGGGCGCGGGTCGCAGCCCGCGACAAGACCGCCGATGGTGCGTTCTGGTATTCGGTCAAGACGACGGGCATCTACTGCCGGCCATCGTGTCCGTCTCGCTTGGCAAACCCGAAGAACGTGCAACTGCATCAGAGTATTGCTGCAGCCGAAGCCGCAGGCTTTCGGGCCTGCCGCCGTTGCAACCCGGGTGGCATCTCCATCGATGCGGCGAACACCGCCATCGTGACGAAGGCTTGCCGATCCATCGACGAAGCGGCTGAGCCGCTTTCACTGGCGCAGCTCGCAGAGTCCGTCGAACTCAGCCCGCACTACTTCCACCGCCTCTTCAGGGAAGCCACGGGCCTGACGCCGACGGCCTACGCGGCAGCGGGCCGTTCGGCGCGCTTGCGCGCAGGCCTGGCCAAGCCCGGGACAGTCACCGCAGCGTTTCACGAAGCAGGCTTCGGATCGAACGGCCGCTTCTACGAAGCCTCGGCCGGTGTGCTCGGCATGCGCCCGGCCCACTACCGCGCAGGCGGCGTGAATGAAGTGCTGACTTTTGCCGTCGGCCAATGCTCGCTCGGCGCCATCCTGGTCGCGTCCAGCACCAAGGGCGTCGCAGCGATCCTGCTGGGCGACGACCCGAACGGTCTGGTGCACGATCTCGAAGACCGCTTTCCAAAGGCACAGCTCGTCGGCGCAGACCCTGCATACGAGCTGTTGGTGGCGCAGGTTGTCGGTCTGGTGGAGGCGCCTGCGCGTGCACACACCTTGCCGCTCGACGTGCGCGGCACGGCGTTTCAGCAGCGTGTCTGGCTGGCGCTGCGCGAAATTCCGGCCGGCGAAACCGCGACTTATGCGCGCATCGCGGCAAAGATCGGATCACCAAAGTCCGTGCGCGCTGTGGCGGGTGCCTGCGCAGCCAACGCCATCGCGGTGGCCATCCCCTGTCACCGGGTTATCCGGCAGGACGGCAGTCTGTCGGGCTACCGCTGGGGCGTCGATCGAAAACGGGCGTTGATCGCGCGTGAATCGAGCGATCACGCAGGGCGCGCGCAGGAGCAGGCGGCATGAGGCAGGTCGACCAGGTGGCTGACGACATCCATGCGCGCCTGCAACGCATCGACTTGGCCGGGCTCGAAAGCACGCTGGATGCACAGGGCTGGGCCGTGCTGGGCGATTTGCTGACCGCACCCGAGTGCGACGGCATCACAGGCCTCTACGCCCAGGAAGCGGGCTTTCGCAGCCATGTCGTGATGGCGCGGTACGGGTTCGGGCGGGGCGAATACCGCTACTTTTCCTATCCGCTGCCGCCGCTTGTGCAGCAGCTGCGCTCGGCGCTGTATCCGCGCCTTGCACCGATCGCCAACCAGTGGCATGCGCGCATGGGCATGGCCACGCGCTTCCCGTCAGAACATCACGCGTTCATCGCGCGCTGCGCAGCTGCGGGCCAGTCCCAGCCCACGCCATTGCTGCTGCAGTACGGCGCTGGCGACTACAACTGCCTGCACCAGGACCTGTATGGCGAGCACGTGTTTCCGCTGCAAGTGGCGGTGCTGCTCTCCGAGCCCGGCGCAGATTTCACTGGTGGCGAGTTCGTGCTGACCGAGCAGCGCCCGCGCATGCAGACCCGCGTCTCGGTGGTGCCTCTGTGCAAGGGCGATGCCGTCGTCTTCGCCGTCAACAGCCGTCCGGTGCAGGGCACGCGGGGCCACGACCGTGTGATGCTGCGCCACGGCGTCAGCAAGATCATCGAAGGGCATCGGCACACGCTCGGGATCATCTTCCATGACGCGATCTGATCTCGCCGCGCAAGGCGACTTGTTTGATCGGGCCACACCGCTGATCGGCAACGGTGGTGCACTCCAGCTCGAACCCGGTGCTGTGGTCTTGCGCGGCTACGCCACCGAAGAAGCGCCCGCCTTGCTGGCTGCGATTGCGCATGTCACACAGGCTGCACCGTTGCGTTGCATGACAACGGCGCGCGGCTGGCGCATGTCGGTCGCGATGAGCAACTGCGGGCATGCCGGATGGCTGAGCGACCCCAGCGGGTACCGCTACGACGCGGTCGATCCGCTGACGGGCCGGCCCTGGCCTGCCATGCCAGCCTGCTTCGCCAGCCTGGCCGCGCGCGCCGCCCTGGCGGCAGGCTTTGCGCACTTCGAGCCAGACGCCTGCCTCATCAACCGGTATGCGCCCGGTGCGCGCCTGTCGCTGCACCAGGATCGCAACGAACAGGATTTCGACGCGCCGATCGTGTCGGTCTCCCTGGGTGTGCCGGCATCGTTTCTGTGGGGTGGCGCCGCGCGTGCGCATCGGCCGCAGCGGGTTCGCCTCGAACATGGAGACACCGTCGTGTGGGGCGGCCCTGCCCGTCTGAACTTCCATGGCATCGACACGCTGCGCGATGACCACCACGCGCTGACCGGCAACCTGCGCTTCAACCTGACCTTTCGCCGCGCGCAATGGCGACGCTGAGATGCCATTGGGGACCAGCTGCCAAGGGCGCCGCCCGAAGCTGTCGCCCATTCGAGGGCAACAAACGGGACGCCCGAGAAGTGCGCGAACCGGCATCTGCCAGGGGCGCGGCCGATCACTGGCGCGCCCCCCAGATGCGGGGCCTGGCGCCGCAACAGCCACTGCCAGCTGCTAGCCTCGGGCCGAACCCCTGGAACCGACGGCGCTGGGTCGGCCGGCCATCTGAACGAAAGACACACCATGCGCAACAGTTTGATCGTGAGCACCCTGATGGCCATCGGCCTGGCCGCTCATGCGGCCGACACCGTGGCGCTGTATGAATTCAACGGCAACTTCAATCCGGTGGCGGGGTCGGCGCAGGCAACGGCGCTGCAGCCGGTCAACCCGCTGGGGCTCAGCGGTTTCCAGGCCGATAACGTCAACGGCGTGGCGCGCACGGTCTACCGCTTCAACGGAAATAGCGAGCCTGCGCTGGCCCAGGGCGGGCTGCAGTTTGTCAACGCCAATTTGATGCGCGCCAGCAACTATGCGATCGAGGCCTACTTCAGCTTCGACCAGGTGAGCGGCTGGCGCCGCATCATCGACACCGCAGACCGGTCGGTGGACACTGGCTTTTATGTGCTGAACGGCGGCCTGCAGCTGTATCCGTCGAACGTGGGGGTGGGTGCATTCACTGCCAACACCTACCACCACGTGATCCTCAGCTTCGACGGCAACAAGGCCGTGGCATACCTGAATGGTGCGGCGCAGTCCACCCAGACCACCAGCTACTACACCCTGCCAGCTTCCAACGTCATCAGCCTGTTCCTCGACAACAGCGCCAGCAATGCGCAGACCGAATACTCGGCCGGCAAGATCGCCTGGGCCCGGTTTTACGATGGCGCGCTGAATGCAGACGAAGCCCTGGGGGCCTACCAGGCCGCTGTCGGGTTCGTGGTGCCGCCACCCGTGCCCGAGCCTGGTACCTGGGCGCTGCTGGCGCTCGGCCTGGCGGGTGTGGGTGCCGTGGTGCGCCGCCGCGCCTGAGCCTGCAGCAGCAGTGGGGCGGGCATCAGTGGCTGCGGGTGCCCAGCCAGGTGCCACCCAGCACGGCCGCCAGCGCCACGCCGTGCCACACCGTCAGCGGCTCGCCCAGCAGCAGCACTGCAAACAGCACGCCGAAGATCGGCACCCAGTAGGCATACAGCGAGGCGCGCGCCACACCCAGCACCATCAGCGCGCGGTTCCAGACAATGCCGCCCAGCGCGGTGGCCAGCAGGCCCGACACCAGCACCAGCACGACGGTGAGCGGGCCGATGCGGCTGGCGTCGAACACCAGCGGTGCCGGCCGCAACACCACATGGGCCAGCAGCAGCAGGCTGCCGATGACGTTGAGCACCGCGCTGATGAACAGCGGGTCCAGCCCACGCGCCAGGCGCTGCACCATCACCCCGCCCAGCACCCAGGTCAGCACTGCACCAAACACCAGCGCATCCCCCAGGCCACCGCTGTCCAGCGCCATGCCGGGCCGGTTGAGCACCACCACGGCCACCCCGCCAAAGCCCAGCACCACGCCGGCAATGCGCTGCGGCGTCAGCCGGTCGCCCAGCAGCAGCGCCGCCAGCAGTGACGAGACCAGCGGGTTCAGCGCGATGATCAGCGCGGCATTGGCCGCTGCGGTGCGGGCCACGCCCTGGGTGAAGAAGATCTGGTTCAGGTAGACCATCAGCACCGCGCAGCCGGCCAGCGCCAGCCATTGCCGGCGTGACAGCGGCGGCCAGGGCATGTGCCCCCGGGCGATGCGCAGCAGCACCACGCCGGCCACCGCCACCGCAGCCACCAGCATGCGCAGTACCGACACCAGCATCGGCTCCATGCTTTCGAGCAGCAGCTTCACCACCGACAGGTTGGCACCCCACAGCGCCATCGTGCCCAGCAGCAGCAGTTGCATGCGGTGCCCGGCCGGCACCGCCGCGCCGGCGCTCACGCCGCGGCCTGCCAGGCCTGGGCGAAGCGCCGCGCCTGCGCCGCCACGGCAGCCGGCGCCATGCCGGGCGCATACAGCGCCGAGCCGATGCCCGCGCCTGCCGCACCAGCCGCACGCCAGCCAGCCAGGCTGTCGGGTGTGATGCCGCCCACCGGCAGCAAGGCCGTGTCGGGCGGCAGCACGGCGCGCAGCGCCTTCACCACCGCCGGGCCGAGCATCTCGGCCGGGAACAGCTTGAGCCCCTGGGCGCCGGCCGCCAGTGCGGCAACGGCCTCGGTCGGCGTGGCCACGCCGGGCAGGCACACCAGGCCCAGGCGCTGGGCCTCGAAGATCACGTCCACATCGGTGTTGGGCGCGACGATCAGCCGGCCGCCGGCTGCCGCCACGGCACGCACCTGGTCGGCGTCGAGCACCGTGCCGGCGCCCACCAGCACTTGCGGATAGGCGCGGGCCAGCGCGGCGATGCTGTCCAGCGGCTGCGGGCTGTTCAACGGCACCTCGATCAGCGACCAGCCGGCAGCCACCAGTGCCTGGCCCACCGGCACTGCGTCGGCCAGGCTGATGCCACGCAGGATGGCCACCAGCGGCAGCTGCGCCAGGGCGGCGGCCAGGGCGGCGGGGGCCGGGGGCGGCGGGGCGCCCCCCGCCCGGCGCCCCCCCGGGGGGGGGCGCGCCAGTGCGGGGGGG
>JBBRJU010000180.1:0-5628 GCA_038218895.1 Burkholderiales bacterium | reverse complement strand
CCGGGCACCGCCGTGCCGCCCACACCCAGCCAGCCATCGGCCTGGCTGACCACCTGGTGGGCGAAGGCCGACATCTGCACGTTCACCGCAGTGCTGAACTGCTGCCGCACCGAGCCGGCCGACAGCGCCGATGAACTGCGCGCCAGCGTGGGGTCGGCTTCGACCACCTGCACCTGCACCGCCGCGCCGCCCTGCCGCTTGAGAAACAGCGCCACCGCCGCGCCCACCGCGCCACCACCGATCACCACCACCCGCATCGCCTGCTCCGTTGCACCGAGGTGTCGAAGGGTAGCAAGCGGCAGCAGTGCGGCCGTCCTGGTGGCAGACTGCGGCCACCGCCGGTGCCACCGGCACGCCATGGGCATCCACACCGCATGAAATCATTGGGCAAAGCACCGCAGGGCCTGCGGCTGGAACGGCTGCAGGCCAGCCCGCTGTGGACGCCGCAGGGCCTGCGCAACAAGCACCCGGTGCTGCCCGGCCTGCGTGATGCCAGCGCGCTGCGGCCCACGCTGACCGACTTTCTGCGCAACGGTGCGCGCCGCGTGCCGAGCAGCCCGCTGCCCGCGCTGGACCCGCGCGAGCCCTGGCGCCGCACGCCCGGCAGCGGCCTGCGTGCCACCTGGCTGGGGCATTCCACCGTGCTGGTCGAGATCGCCGGCAAGCGGGTGCTGACCGACCCGGTGTGGGGCCTGCGCGCGTCACCGTCCCAACTGGTGGGGCCCAAGCGCTTTCAGCCGGTGCCGGTGGCGCTGCGGGCGCTGCCGCCGATCGACCTGGTGGTGATCTCGCACGACCACTACGACCACCTGGACCTGCCCACGATCCGCGCGCTGGCCAAGAGCGATGTGCCCTTCGTCACCGCGCTGGGTGTGGGCGCCCACCTGGAGGCCTGGGGCGTGCCGGCCGCCCGCATCACCGAGCTGGACTGGTGGGAAAGCCACCGCCTGCCCGGCAGCGCGCTGGAGGTGACCGCCGCGCCGTCGCAGCACTTCAGCGGCCGCGCTCTGAAAGACCGCAACGCCACGCTGTGGGCGTCGATCGTGCTCAGATCACCGCGGCACAAGGTGTTTTTCAGCGGCGACACCGGCCTGACCACCGAATACGCCGAGATCGCCCGCCGCCTGGGCCCGTTCGACCTGGTGATGCTGGAGGTGGGCGCCTTCCACCCCAGTTGGGGCGACATCCACCTGGGCCCCGAGAACGCGCTGAAGGCCTGGCAGCTGCTGGGCGGTGCGCAGGGCGGCGGCCTGTTTCTGCCGGTGCACTGGGGCACCTTCAGCCTGGCGATGCACGCCTGGGACGCGCCGGTGGAAACCCTGCTGCAACTGGCGCCGCAGCACGGCGCCCCGCTGCTGCTGCCGCAACTGGGCGCGCCGGTGGAGCCGGCGCACGGGCCGCTGGTGGCGCCGTGGTGGCGCGGCGTGGACAGCGTGCCGCTGCCCGCAGCAGCACCGCAGGCCGACGCGCCGCCCGCAAGCCTGCCCAAGGGCATGCCCTGGCCGCTGGACTGACGCGGACCAGGCCGGTGCGGCGGGGGCCCAGGTCAATGTGGAAACAATGTGGAAGTCTTGCATGGTGGGGGCCATGCCCCGCACCATGCACATCAGCGCGGCGCCATGCGGATCGCCCCGTCCAGCCGCACACACTGGCCGTTGAAGTAGGTGTTGCGCGCCATCTCCATCGCCAGGCTGGCAAATTCCTCGGGTTTGCCCAGCCGCTTGGGGAAGGGCACCGACGCGCTCAGGCTGTCGAGCACGTTCTGCTTGGCGCCCAGCATCAGCGGCGTGGCGACGATGCCCGGCATGATCGAGTTGACGCGGATGCCCAGGTCAGACAAGTCACGCGCCAGCGGCAGCACCAGGCCGTTCACGCCTGCCTTGGCCGATGCATAGATCACCTGGCCGATCTGGCCGTCTTGCGCGGCCACCGATGCCGTCAGGATGATCGCGCCACGTTCGCCGTCTTCCAGCGCGTCGGCAGCGGCCATGCCCTCGGCCGCCAGCGACGCGAGCCGGTAGCTGGCCACCAGGATGCCCTGCACGCCGTAGTCGAAGTCGGCCGTCGACAGGCGCTTGAGCTTGCCTTCTTCCTTGTTGAAGGCCAGGGTCTTGCCGCGCCGCGATGTCATGGCGCAATGCACCAGCACCCGCTCCTGGCCGTGGGCGGCACGTGCCTTGGCGAAGCCGGCCACCACGCTGTCTTCGCTGGTGATGTCGACCTGGCAGAACAGGCCACCGATGGCCTGCGCCACCTCTTGGCCCTGCGCCGCGTTGACGTCGAAGATGGCCACTTTGGCGCCGGCGGCGGCCAGTGCTTGCGCGGTGGCGCGCCCCAGGCCCGACGCGCCACCGGTGACGACGGCGACAGTGTGTGAATCGATGATCATGGTTGTTGTGTCTTCCGCTTGGATGGAGTGGTGCCTGTTGGCAGGCGCCGCCCAGCTTGTCCGGAAACGGGCCGGGCCGGCCGTCTCGCTGGCGACAAGCGGCGCTGCGGCGCGGGCCGGTGGGTTGCGCAGGGCGCCGGGCCACATGCGCCCCTGCCACTGGTCCGCATGCCGTGGCGGGCTCCGTGGATTCGCCGGTCAGGCGCTGGTGTGCGCCGGGCTGTGCGCCGGGCCGTTGTCAAAGCATTGGATGACGCCACGCCACCGGTCATCGTTCAACGCATGCGCGACGAAGTTTCCGGTCGTGTCGTCCGCAATCGTACGGCGCCAGAAGGTCTGGGCCGGCAGATTGCGCGCCATCTGCCCCACCTCGCATTCGCCCCACCTCGCATTTGCCGCGGGTGGGCATCGAAGTAAACCCGGGCGCCAATCCGCCCGACGCTGGTTCGCCGGTACGGCTGCATCACGAAGAACCGCGCCAAACTGCAGGAACTGGCTGAGCACGCGCTGATCGTCGGGCTCGGCTTTTCGAAATGGGATGTCTGGCATGGGCGGTGTGTTGCATTGCGGGTGCGCAGTCTACGGGCGGCACCATTGGTCCTCGCACGGGATTCCGTCACCGTCTCCATCCATCTGAACGCTTGGGCACCGTGCCAGGAAGTACATGGCCTCTGCACATGAGGTCATCTGCGCGCAATGCCTGCGCCCATCGCATCTGTATGGCGAAGCCACCGGCGCCGCTTGGGGCGGGCGCTCTTGAGGTCGGTATGGATCGCCCTGCGTGTAGGCGCCCGCAGCAGATCTGGCAGCCGGTGCGCTGCGGTTGGTGTCCTGTGGTTTGGCCGTGCCAGCATCACTGGCGTTCAATTCCCGCAGGCGCTTTTGTCGGTCAGCATTCAGCTGCTCGACTGTCGGCTGCTTCTTTGGTTCTGCCGGTGCGCACAGGGTGTTCTGGTAGGTTGTTCGACCATCGATGACGCACTTGTGCACGCTGCCTGCTGATGTGGCTGAAAGCGGAACGATCAGCAAACCGATCAGCATGAAAAGAGCACTTGGTTTTGACATTGACGGAACCAAGGGCTGCGACCGATCCGAATTGATCACTGGCGTCCGGGTCCTAATTCGAGATGATCTGCTGTGTGGTGTTGTCGACGACAACCGGGCATTCAAGGTAAGTCAGCGACGGATCTGACCCGTACTTGCCGCGGACGAAAGTCTTCCATTCCCCGGTGTAGACATGGTCTGCGTGCGATCGCGACTGCCACAGATAGATGCCTCCGGCCTTGGACCCATCTTCGGACAAGAAGTAGTATTTCCGGATGAGCCCTGGCATCGCCTGATACTTGGGCGCAGAGCCGAGAAAGGCCACCCGTGCCTCGTCGACTGACATGGATTTCGGAAGCTTGAATTCGACAATGACTGTGATCATGGTTTCCTCTCGGAGTGGGGGTGGATGACGATGCGCCGCCTTGACTGCATGGTCAGGCGCCATTTTTTGCCCTGGCCTGGTGAATGGCCAGCTTGACGATGCCCAAGCCGACAAACAGGCCCAGTCCCGTCGAAAGGACAAGCAAAGATAACTCGCTGACGCTTGCTGAACGCAGGGACAGGGCTGCGGAAGAAGTGCCCGAAGCCACAAGCAGGATGGCCAGGGCGCCAAGTCCTGCCCAGAGGCGGGCCACAGTCTTGTAGTTTCCATTCGTTCCGATCGACCCTAAGAGAAACGGAATTCCAACTGCACTGCCGATGATGACGATGACATGGGAGAACCAGGGCAGCGTCAGCTGTCCGTCCGGAAAAATGCGTAAAAAGAACGGGCCCGCGACGACCCCTGCGACTGCAAGCATGGCGATGGTCAGTGAACGTGATTTCATGGTGGCCGATATGGGTTGCTTGGTGCTTGTGCCGTCCGTCGTGCATGACATTCGCGGCCCCGCCAGCCGCCGGCGGTCTGACTCCCATGCACTTCAACCGAGGTGGCTCTCGGTGACTGCGCCATCGAGCCGGCCAATTCGGATGGGTCCGAGCGCAGGCCGGGCCTGCGGTGGCCTGCCGTTGGTCGTCGGCATGCGCAGAGGCTGATTCCGCACACCTTGCGCTCAAATGCCTGCAGGAGCCGCCACCACGCGCAAAGTGGCCAGCAGTACTGCACGGTCTTCGGGCTCCGGCAGCGCGTCAATCTGCGCATTCGCTGCCAGATAGTGCCTGCGGTGCGCTTCAACGTCGCCCAGCGAGAACGCGACATGGGCTTGCACGGCAAGCGCGCACGCAGCCTCCCAGTCCGCGCACGCGCCTGGCATGAAGTAAGCAGAGGGCGCCCCCATGTAGCTTGCAGCGTCCTGGCCGCTGCCCAATAACGCGCAGACATGCGCCAGCAACAGCGCCGCGTGCATCTTGTTGTTTTCATTGCCCACGATCGACCACAGGTGCATGGCCGCATGCGCAGCGTGCAGCATTTCTTGGCTTTCGCGCGGTGTGCGCGCAACGGCTTCAGATAGACGCCAAGCCTGATTGTTGGCCTGTGCAGCGAGCCTGCGCTGCCAAAACGCCGTGTCTGCTTCGTTCGAGCCGGGTTCGGTCATGGGCAGTCTCCCGAGGCGGGTGTGGCTTGATGTGGTTTCAACAGCACGCAAACAAGAATGACGCCTGTGTGTCGAAAGTGATTCTGCATGAGGCTGCCCATACACCCACACCCACACCGACACCGACACCGACACCGACACTCACACCGACGCACCCACCTACCGCCCCACAAACCGCGCGGCCCGCTTCTGCGCCATCGCCGCCCGCCCTTCCCGCAAGTCATCACTGCCCGCGCACCGCGCCTCCCGCGCACGCAGTGTTGCCAGATCAAAGTCGCCGCGCGCAAGTTCGTCCAGCGATTGCTTCATGCCGCGCAGCGCCAGCGGTGCGCCGGCGGCCAGGGCGTCGGCGATGCGCTGCACGTCGTCGTCCAGTCCGGCGGCCGGTGCCAGCCGGTCCAGGTAGCCCAGCGCCAGCAGTTCGTCGGCGCCCACCGTGTCAGCCAGCAGAAACAGGCGCTTGGCGGTTGCCAGGCCCAGGCGAGACACAAAGCGCCGCAGGCCGCCGGGGTAGTAGTGCAGGCCGAGGCGCGCAGCGGGCATGCGCAGCTGCATGCCCTGCACGCCCACCCGAAAGTCGCAGGCCAGCGCCATGTCGATGGCGCCGCCATACACGCTGCCGTTGAAGCGGCAGATGCTGGGCACCGCCAGCGCCTC
>JBBRJU010000179.1:0-5633 GCA_038218895.1 Burkholderiales bacterium | reverse complement strand
TGGTCACCAAGGACGGCCACATCATCTACCCAGACCGCCAGTTGATGCTGCTGGCGCGCGACGTGCTCAGCCGCAACCCCGGCGGCACGGTGATCTTCGACGTGAAGTGTTCGCAACGTCTGCCGATGGTGATCAGCGAAGCCGGCGGCGTGCCGATGATGTACAAGACCGGCCACTCGCTGATCAAGGCCAAGATGCGGGAACTGGGCGCACCGATCGCCGGCGAGATGAGTGGCCACATCTTCCTGGGCGAGCGCTGGTACGGTTTCGATGACGCGACGTACACCGCCGCGCGCCTGCTGGAAATCCTGTCACGCAGCGCCGATCCCAGCGCCGTGCTCGATGCCTTGCCCACCTCGTTCTCCACGCCCGAGCTGAACGTGCCCTGCGCCGAGGGCGAGCCGCACAAACTGGTGGCCGAACTGCAGGCCACGGCCAAGTTTCCGGGGGCCGAGATCAATACGATCGACGGCCTGCGTGCCGACTACGACGACGGCTTCGGGCTGATTCGCGCGTCCAACACCACGCCGGTGCTGGTGTTGCGCTTCGAGGGCCACACGCCCGAGGCGCTGGCACGCATCGAGCGTGACTTCATGGCCGCACTGCGCGTCGTCAAACCCGATGCCCAGGTCGCACAGGCCGCACACTGACACCGGCGCGCTGCGCCCGGCGCTGCCGGCGCGGCTTTGGCAGGGTGCAGTGCTGTGGGCCTATGCCAGCGCGCTGCGGTTGCTCACCCCGCTGTACCTGCTGCGCTTGTGGCGGCGCGGCAAGGCTGAACCCGGCTACCGCTTCCGCCTGCTGGAGCGTCTGGGCGTCTACCCGGGGCGGCCGCCGCTGCCCGGTGCGGTGTGGCTGCATGCAGTTTCGCTGGGCGAGACGCGCGCTGCGCTGCCGCTGGTGGAGGCGTTGCGCCGTGACCAGCCAGACATCCGCCTGCTGCTGACCCACGGCACGGCCACTGGCCGCAATGCAGGGCGCAAGCTGATGCAGGAGGGCGACGGCCAGGTCTGGCTGCCCTACGACACGCCTGGTGCCACGCGGCGCTTCCTGCGCCACTTCCAGCCTGCCGTGGGCATCTTGATGGAAACCGAACTGTGGCCTGACCTGATGCGAGAAGCCCAGCGCCACGGTGTGCCGGTGGTGCTGGCCAATGCCCGCTTGAGCGAGCGCAGTGCCGCCAAGGGCCAGCGCCTGGCCGCACTGCTGCATCCGGCGGCCGCGCGCCTGTCGATGGTGCTGGCGCAGACGGCAGACGATGCCCGCCGCCTGCGTGAGGCCGGCGCGCCGCAGGTCATGGTCAGCGGCAACCTCAAGTTCGACATGACGCCGTCGCCAAGGCTCACGGCCCTGGGGTTGCAATGGCGCCAGAACCTGCACCGCCCAGTGGTGCTGGCCGCCAGCACCCGCGAAGGAGAAGAGGGCCCGCTGCTGGCGGCCTGGGCCGCGCTGCCGGTGCCGCGGCCGCTGTTGCTGCTGGTGCCGCGCCACCCGCAACGCTTCCAAGAGGCAGTGGCGCTGGCGCGCATGCAGGGCCTGACCCTGCATTGCCGCAGTGAATGGGACGACCACCCGCCCGACGACGCCGCCATGGCCGATGTCTGGGTGGGCGATAGCATGGGCGAGATGCCGCTGTATTACGCCTGTGCAGATGTGGCCCTGCTGGGCGGCAGCTTTGCGCCCCTGGGCGGGCAGAACCTCATCGAGGCCGCCGCCTGCGGCTGCCCGGTGGTGATGGGGCCGCACACCTTCAATTTTGCCCAGGCGTCGAAGCAGGCGCTGCTGGCGCGCGCCGCGCAGCGGGTCGACACCATCCAGGCCGGCGTCAAGGTGGCGGCACAGCTGGCGACCGACCCGGACCGCAATGCCTGGGTGCAGCGCGCGCTGGGCTTTGCCAACGCCCACCGCGGTGCGGCGTCGCTGATCTCGCAGCAGGTGCTGCGGCTGGTCAGGTGAGCGTGCTCAGCGCGCCAGCAGGGCGTCGATGGCGCGCACGTCCTGCGGCTGCAGCTGGCCGGAGGCCTGGCGCAGCTTCAGGCCGTTGACGATCACGTCGTAGCGGGCCTTCGACAGGTCACGCCGGGTTTCGAACAGCAGGCTCTGGGCATTGAGCACGTCGACGTTGACACGCACGCCCACCTTGTAGCCCAGCTCGGTGGCTTCGAGCGCCAGCTTGGTCGAGGCTTCGGCCGCTTCCAGCGCCTTCACCTGGCCCAGCCCCGACTGCACACCCAGGAAGGCGCTGCGGGTGCCCAGGCCCACGCCGCGGCGGGCGGCTTCCAGATCCTGGCGGGCCTTTTCTTCCAGCACCACAGTTTCCTTGATGCGGTTCTGCACCGCGCCGCCGGTGTAGAGCGGCATGTTCAGCTGCACGCCCACGCTGGCGGTGGCGTTGGTGCCGCGGGTGTTGTTGGGGATGGTGGCCGAGCCGCTGCTGTTGCTGCCGTTCAGCGACCCCACCAGATCGACCGTGGGCAAGGCACCAGCGCGGGCCTTGTCGGTTTCCAGCCTGGCCACTTCCTGGGCCAGGCGGGCCTTGCGGATGCTGGGGTGCAGGCCGTCGGCGGCATTCACCCAGGCGTCCATCTCGGCGGGCAGCACCGGCGGCAGGGTCACCGGCAGCGCCAGGCCCTGCGGCACCACGGCATTGCGGCCCACCTGCTGGTCCAGCACGGTGCGCCTGGTGCGCAGGTCGTTGTCGGCCACCAGCTCGCGGGCGGTGGCCAGGTCGAAGCGGGCCTGCGATTCACGCGTGTCGGTGATGGTGGCGGTACCCACCTCGAAATTGCGCTTGGCCGAGGCCAACTGCTCGGCCACCGCTTTCCTGAAGGCCTGGGCGGCAGACAGCGCATCCTCCGCCGCCAGCACGTCGAAGTAGGCCTGGGCCACACGCACGATCAAGTCTTGCTCGGCCGCTTCCAGGTCGGCCAGGGACACCGCCAGCACGCGCTGCGCCTGTTCATAGGTGGCCGCATTGCTGCGGTTGAACAGCGGGTGGCGGCCCTGCAGGCCCAACGTGGCATTGCGGCTGCCCAGGTTGCTACCGGTCACGGCGTTGATCTCGTTGGCAGTGACGGTCCCGCTGAGGCTGGCGCTGGGCAGCAGCAGCGCGTCGGCCTGCGCCGCCCGGAAGACGGCCGAGTCCGCCAGGCTGCGGGCTGACAGGTAGGGGGCGTCGTAGGCGCGGGCGGCCTCGTACAGCGCGTTCAGGTTCTCGGCCTGCACTGCACCGCTGGCCAGCAGCAGGGCCAACAGGCTGGCGCACCGCAGGCGCGAAGGCAGGAAGCGCAGGGACAGGCTGGGCATGGACGGTGATCCTCGGGTGGGTGGCGTGGGAGAGTGTGGCGGGGAAGTGTGTGGTGCGCAGTTGGCTCGCAGTGGCTCGCAATGTCGCGCGCAGTTGGGTTCGCGGCGGGCTCAGTAGCGCGGCACCGAGGCATCCACCTCGCATGACCAGGCATCGATGCCGCCGGCCACGTTGTACACGGCGCTGTGTCCCTGCTGCTGCAGGTAGGCGACGCACTGCAGGCTGCGTGCGCCGTGGTGGCACAGCACCAGGATGGGCTGCGCCGGCGCCAGCTCGGCCCGGCGTGCGGGCAGGCTGTGCATGGGCATGTGCAGGGTGCTGGCGCCGGGCAGGTCGAGCCGGGCGGCCTGCAGCTCCCAGCCCTCGCGCACGTCCAGCAGCACCGGCGCCTGGCCGGTGTGGCGGGCCACAAAGTCAGCCAGGTCCTGCACGGCGAGTTGCGGAAGGTTCATGCGCGGCGGCCCGGTCAGAAGTGGAAGCGGGTCGGTTCGTCGAAGCCCAGCAGGCGCGGCGCGACGGTGTCGAACAATTCCTGCGACTGCAGCGCCGTGGCCGACAGCCGGCTGATGCGCACTGCGCGCATCACCGGCTCCTGGCCGACGATGGCCACCAGCCGGCCGCCGAGCTTGAGCTGGTCGAGCAGCACCTGCGGCACCTCGGCCACCGAACCCGACAGCATGATCACGTCGAACGGGCCGTCTGCGGGCAGGCCGCCTGCGCCGTTCATCTCGCGCACGCTGGCGTTGAGCACACCGCTGCGGCGCAGGTTGTCAGCGGCCAGGGTGGCCAGCGCGCCCACACACTCCAATGTGATCACCGATTGCGCCCGGTGCGCCAGCAGCGCGGCCATGAAACCCGAGCCGGCGCCGATCTCGAGCACACGCTCATGGCGCTGCACCTGGGCTTCCTGCAGCAGCCGGGCCTCCACCTTGGGCGCCAGCATCACCTGGCCGTCCTTGCCGGCGTCCTTGCGATCCACCGTCAGCGGCACTTCGGCATCGACAAAGGCCAGCGCCTGGTAGGCCGGCGGCACAAAATCCTCGCGCCGCACCCGGGCCAGCAGCTCCAGCACGCTCAAATCCAGCACATCCCAGGGGCGGATCTGCTGCTCGATCATGTTGAAGCGGGCTTGTTCGATGTTCATGGCGGGTTCGGTCGTGCAGCGGTGGATGGCGGGTCAACCGAAGATTCTATTTCGGGGTGATGGCCGCAGGCTGCCGGCTGCCACCCGGGCGCTTGCGGCCCAGCAGCCGGCGCGTGAACCAGTCGCCCAGGTCATCAAGCCAGCAGTAGATCACCGGCACCACCACCAGCGTCAGCAGCGACGAGGTGATGACGCCGCCGATCACCGCCTGGCCCATCGGCGCGCGCTGCTCCGAGCCCTCGGTCAGCGCCAGGGCCAGCGGCAGCATGCCGAAGACCATCGCCAGCGTGGTCATCAGGATCGGCCGCAGCCGCACCTTGGCGGCCATCAGCAGGGCGGCGTTGCGGTCCAGGCCCGCGGTGGGCACGCCGTTTGCACCGACCGTGCCTGCCCGCGCGCGGATCGCGAAGTCCACCAGCAGGATGGCGTTCTTGGTCACCAGGCCCATCAGCATGATCACGCCGATCACCGAGAACATGTTGAGCGTGCTGCGCCACAGCAGCAGCGCGCCGACCACGCCGATCAGCGTGAGCGGCAGCGAACTCATCAGCGCCAGCGGCTGCAGGAAGCTGCGGAACTGGCTGGCCAGGATCATGTAGATGAACACCACGCCCATCAGCAGCGCCGAGATGGCATAACCGAAGCTGTCCTGCATGTCCTTGGTGCTGCCGCCGAAGCGGTAGCTGTAGCCGGGTGGCAGTGGCGAGGCATCGAGGATCTGGCGGATGTCGGCCGACACCTCGCCCAGCGCGCGCCCGCTGGTGTTGGCGCTGATCTCGCTCTCGCGGTTCAGGTCGCGCCGGTTGATCTGGTTGGGGCCGAAGCCGGCGCGCACGTCGGCCACCTGGCCCAGGCGCACGGTGCGCATGCTGCCGTCGGCCGCCACTGCAGCATTGCCGCCCAGCACCAGGCTCAGGCGTGCCAGATCGCCGGGGTTGTCGCGGGCCTCGGGCGCCAGGCGCACCTTGACGTCGTAGGTCTGGTCGTTGGCGGCGCGCCAGTCGCCCACTGTCTGGCCCGCCACCAGGGCGCGCAAGGTGCTGGTGATGCTGCCCACACTCAAGCCCAGGTCGCTGGCGGCGTCGCGCTTCACATCCACCACCACGGTGGGCTTGGGCGGCTTCATGCTGGTGTCCAGGTCCACCAGGCCGGGCACGGTGGCCATCCTGGCCATCAGCGTGG
>JBBRJU010000178.1:0-5648 GCA_038218895.1 Burkholderiales bacterium | reverse complement strand
GGGAGTACAGGCAGTGCGTCAGCACCAGGAAGAAGCCGAGGAAGAAGATCACCATCGCATCGCGGCGGGCGCGCAGCTCCAGCGTCTTCAGCGCCATCAGCAGCACCAGCAGGGTGACGCCGGCCTCCTTGCCCAGCACGGTGCGCTCGCTCCAGACCGTCAGCGCCACCGCCAGCGCCAGCACCAGGGCCACCTTCCAGCGGCCGGGCAGCGGGCCGTTGGCCAACGCCAGCTGGGCGCGCCACAGCAGCACCGCCGCAGTGAGTGCGCCGCACCAGGGCGCCAGATGGCCGAGGTGGGGCAGCACCGTCCAGCCGATCACCAGCAGCTGGAACAGGGTGTCGCGCATCTCGCGCGGCCATTGCCGCCAGGCGCCCAGGCGGGCGGGCAGCGCAGTCATCCCGGCCCCCCGGCCGACTCGCCCGACGGATCCGCCGGACGATTGCCCAAGGGGATCGCGCGCCGGCTGGGGATCGGGCAGGCGCTCGGCCCGGCACTGGGCCCGGCACTCAGCCCGGCACTCGGCCCGGCGCTCAGCCCGCGTGCGCTGACCGACGCCGTGCTGCTCATGCGCGCACCGGCTGCCACAGCGCCAGCGCCTCCAGTGCGCTGCGGCGCTGGACATCGCCGCTGGCCTGGGGCAGGTCGTGCCCGGGCAGGCGCAGGCCGAAGCCCTGGCCGCTGTGCTCGGCCGCCAGCACCCAGGCCGCCAGGCGCGACAGCCGCGCCTCGGCATCCAGCGCGCCGGTGGCGGCGTAGTCCAGCACCAACGACTGGGCAGCACTGGCGCTGGTGTCGCGGGTGACCAGTTCACCGGTGCGTGCCACCTTCTTCCACACCACCCGGCGCAGCGGGTCGCCGCGCCGGTAGGCGCGCACACCTTCGAATTCACCACCGCTGCCGCTGCGGGCCTGCAGTTCATGGCCGCCGCTGGGCTGGCCGGGTGGCAGCGGTTGGCCCGGGGTCTCGGGTGCCGGGTAGACCAGGGCGCTGGCTGCCGGGCGCCACACCGTCCAGGCGCGGAACAGGCCGAGCGGAAAATGGGTTTCCACCAGCAGCGTGGGCAGCACATGCCGGCCGCGTTGCGCCGGGGCGAAGCGCAGCCGCATCAGCGCGCTGCCCTGGGCCGGCACGTCACAGTAAGCAATGCCGGCACCGCGTGCGCCATACAGCCCCAGGCCCACACCGTGGCGCTCGCCACCGGGGTTGTCGATCACCACGTCCAGCGTGGCGCTTTCGCCGGCAAACACCGGCGCCGGTGGTTTCACCCGCAACTGCAGCCGGCGCAGGTTGCCGTGGGTCTGGTGCATCGCCGCCAGCGCCGCGCCGCCCAGCAGGAAGGTCAGCGCATAGCCCAGGTTGAGCTGGTAGTTCACCGAGGCCAGCAGCATCACCAGCAAGGTAACGCAAAAGCCCCAGCCGGCCTTGGTGGGCAGGATGTAGAGGTTGCGCTGGGTCAGCGTCCAGCTGTCGCTGCGCGGCAGCCGGTTTTCGAACCAGTGCCTGAGGCCTTGGCGGATCACGGAATGCCGACGGCTTCCACCATGGCGCGCACCTGCTCGACGCGGCCGCGCCCAGCGCTGCCCACCGGCACCAGGCGGTGCGCGGTCGTCTGCGGCAAGATGGCCTGGATGTCGTCGGGCGCCACGTAGTCGCGCCGGGCCAGCAGGGCGCGGGCGCGGGCGGCGCGCAGGATGGAGATGCCGGCGCGCGGGCTCAGGCCTTCGGCAAACCACTGGCCCGAGCGGGTGGCGGCAATCAGCGCCTGCAGGTAGTCCAGCAGGGCCTCGCTGGCATGCACCTGCTGCACTGCCGCCTGGGCCAGCACCAGTTCGGCCGGGGTCATCACCGCGCCCAGGCTGGCCACCAGCTGGCGCCGGTCCACGCCGGCCAGCAGCGCGCGCTCGCTGGCGCGGTCGGGGTAGCCCAGCGTGATGCACATCAGAAAGCGGTCGAGCTGGCTTTCGGGCAGCGGGTAGGTGCCCAGCTGGTCGCTCGGGTTCTGGGTGGCGATCACGAAGAACGGCCTGGGCAGCAGCCGGGTCTCGTTTTCCACCGTCACCTGCTGCTCTTCCATCGCTTCGAGCAGGGCGCTCTGGGTCTTGGGGCCGGCGCGGTTGATCTCGTCGGCCAGCAACACCTGGGTGAACACCGGACCAGGGTGGAAGTTGAAGGCCTCCTTGCTGCGCTCGAACACGCTGACGCCGATCAGGTCGGACGGCATCAGGTCGGCGGTGAACTGCACGCGCGAAAACTTCAGCCCCAGCGACACCGCCAGCGCATGCGCCAGCGTGGTCTTGCCCACGCCGGGCAGGTCTTCGATCAGCAGGTGGCCAGCGGCCAGCAGGCAGGCGATGCAGTCGGTGATCTGCGGCTCTTTGCCGACAATGATCGTGCTAATCTGACTTGTGAGCCGCGCGAGCCGCTGCGCAAGGTTGGTATCAGCCATCGGCGGCACCATACCGGAAAACGATTCGAGACAACGATGCCGACTGCCTTCTACAGCCACGCCGAGTGCCGTTTGCACGAGATGGGTGACGGCCACCCTGAATGCCCGCAGCGGCTGGACGCGATTGCCGACCAGTTGCTGGCTTCGGGCCTGTCGATCGCCCTGGACCAGCGCGACGCGCCGCTGGCCACGCTGGAGCAGCTGCAGCGTGCCCACACGGTCAACTACGTCAGCCAGCTGCGTGAATTCATGGAGCGGGTGCAGGCCAGCGGCGAGCCGCGCCACCTCGACCCCGACACCGTGGTCTGCCCCGGCACCTGGCGCGCCGCGCTGCGCTCGGCCGGCGCCGCCGTGGCGGCCACCGAGGCGGTGTTCCGCGGCGAGGTGGAGAACGCGTTCTGCTGCGTGCGCCCACCGGGGCACCACGCCACCCGCAGCGAGACCATGGGTTTCTGCTTCTTCAACAACGTGGCGATTGCCGCCCGCCATGCGCTGGATGTGCTGGGCCTGCAGCGGGTAGCGATCATCGACTTCGACGTGCACCACGGCAACGGCACCGAGGACATCATCGCCGGCGATGAGCGGGTGCTGATGGCCAGCTTCTTCCAGCACCCACTCTACCCGGGCAGCGGTGCCGTGCCCATGGGCACCAACATGGTCAATGTGCCGGTGCCGCCCTACACCCGGGGCATGGCGGTGCGCGAGCTGATCGACGTGATGTGGATGCCGCGGCTGGAAGAGTTTGCGCCGCAGATGCTGTTCATCAGCGCCGGCTTCGATGCCCACCGCGAAGACGACCTCGGCCAGATGGGTCTGGTGGAGGCCGACTATGCCTGGATCACCCGCCGGCTGAAGGACCTGGCCGACCGCCACTGCGGCGGGCGCATCGTCTCCTGCCTCGAAGGCGGCTACGCGCTCAGCGCGCTGGGCCGCAGCGTGGTGGCGCATCTGCGGGTGCTGGCCGATGTGTAGACGGCCGGCCCTGCAGGGCGGCGCGTCCGGCACACCCGGTGCATCCAGTGCATCCAGCGCATCCATCCCAACTGGCGCAGCTGGCGATCCGGCCAGGCCGGTGCTGCGGCGGCGGTCGGGTTCGGCCGGCGCGCCATGAACCGCGTCGATTCTTTTCTTGAACGCCTGGCCGCGCTGACCCGACCCACTGCCCTGCTGGAGCTGGGTCTGCTGTTGGGTTGCCTGGGCCTGGCCTGGCTGGTCAGCGCGCTGCTGCGGCCCAAGCATGTGGCGCCACTGCCTGGCGGGGAGGGTGTGGCCCTGGCGCAGGCCCAGCAGGGCGGCATCTGGTTCGGCCGGCGCGGCTTCGACGGTGCGCTGTTCCCGATCCTGGCGCTGGCGCTGGCGCTGCTGGCGCGGTGGCTGATGCGCGATCACATCCCGGTGGCGGTGTTCACGCTGGCGGTGCCGGTGCTGCTGAGCCTGGCGCTGATCCGCCTGTCGGTGCGGGTGCTGCATGCGGCGTTTCCCAGCTCGGCGCTGGTGCGGGCGCTGGAGCGCACGCTGAGCTGGGGCGTGTGGATCGCCGCAGTGCTGTGGACCACCGGCCTGCTGCCGGTGATGCTGGCCGAGATGGAGGACATCCGCTGGAACATCGGCGGCGCGCCGGTGTCGCTGCGCAGCCTGGTCGAAGGTGCGCTGAGTGCGGTGGCGGTGCTGCTGGTGATGCTGTGGTTGTCGGCCACGCTCGAGCAGCGCCTGCTGCGCGCCAGCACGGTGCACCTGAGCGTGCGCAAGATCGCGGCCAACGCCACCCGCGCGGTGCTGCTGCTGGTGGGCCTGCTGGTCGCGCTGTCGGCCGCCGGCATCCCGCTGGGCGCGCTGGGCGTGATGGGCGGTGCGGTGGGCGTGGGCATCGGCCTGGGCTTGCAACGGCTGGCGGCCAACTATGTGTCCGGCTTCGTGATCCTGGCCGAACGCAGCCTGCGCATCGGCGACCTGGTGCGGGTGGACAACTTCGAGGGCCGCATCAGCGACATCACCACCCGCTACACCCTGATCAAGGCACCCAACGGCCGCGAATCCATCGTGCCCAACGAGTTGCTCATCACCCAGCGGGTGGAGAACCTCAGTTACGCCGACAGCAACCTGGTGCTGACCACCACGGTGCAGGTGGCCTACGCCACCGACCTGGACGCGCTGATGCCCAAGTTGGCGGCGGCGGTGGGGCGGGTGCCGCGCGTGCTCGCCAACCCGGGCCCGGCCGTGCGCTTGTCACTGTTTGCCGACAGCGGCCTGGAGCTGACCGTGGCCTTCTGGATCAGCGACCCGGAGAACGGCCAGGTCAATGCAGTGGGCGAAGTCAACCTGGCGATCCTGCGGCTGCTCAATGCCGAGGGTGTGGAGATCCCGTTCCCGCAGCGCGTGGTGCACGGCCTGCCGTCTGCAGGCGACACGCCCGGCCCCACTGCGGCGGGCCAGGTGGTCGACCCGCAGCGGCAGGTGGACGCCGTCCAGCAGCGCGCCTGAACTGCAGCGCGTGGTGCACACCACGGCTGCGCGCGCTGGCGGTGCGCACCGCTCAAGTCGGTTGGCACGGCGCCGATAGCAGCAAGACGAGGCCGATTGCCCAGCCTCGCCCCTGACACCGCAAGGAGCCATTGCCATGAAATTCCGCCTCGCCCTGCTTGCTGCCGTTGCCCTGCTGGGCGCCGCCACAGCGCACGCCAACGACCCCAAGGCCACGATTGCCGACCTGGACGCGCGCCTTGGCAAGATCGGTGCCGTGAAGGTCAATGGCACGGACACCAGCGGTGACAAGACCGTGCCGGCGCTGTTTTTCGGCGACCGCAAGATCAACAACAACTTCGACGTGGTCGATGCCGTGCGCAAGGCGCACCAGGCCACGGCCACGGTGTTCGTGAAATCTGGCGACGAGTTCGTGCGGGTGAGCACCAATGTCCTCACGCCCGAGGGCAAGCGCGGCATCGGCACGCAGCTGGCGCGCAACGCGGCCTACGAGGCGGTGAATGCCGGCAAGCAGTACTGCGGCAAGATCGACGTGCTGGGCACCGCCTTCGACGCTTGCTACAACCCCATCAAGGATGGCGCCGGCAAGATCGTGGGCGCGAGCTACATCGGCCACAAGAAGTGACCCCGCAGCACGGGTAGGCCGTGCCAAGGTTTTGATGTGTGACGTGCTGTTGGCGTCAACGGCTGCGGCCGGCGTTGGTGCCGGCGCCGTGCC
>JBBRJU010000177.1:0-5652 GCA_038218895.1 Burkholderiales bacterium | reverse complement strand
GGCCCATGTCGGGCAGGTCCATGTTGCCGCCGTGGTTGTCGGGCGTCAGGGTGTTGATCGAGTCGATCTCGGGGCTGCAGCTCAGCGTGCCGATGTGCGGCCGGTAGGGCAGGGTGACGCGCTTGCTCCAGTACACGCCGTTTTCGTCGACGTCGATCTTGCGCACGATCTCGGGCAGGTCATCGGCCCGCAGGGCGGTCAGGCTGGTGCCGCTGAGCGCGCCGAACTGCGGAATCATCGCGCAGGTGCCACGCGGGTTGGGGCCGCGCGGGGCCATGCTTTCGATGTAGACCGCCAGCACGTCGCCCTTCTCGGCACCCGCCACCATGATCGGGCCGTTCTGCGGGTTGACGAAGGGCATGGTCAGCACCTTCGACGGCAGGTCTTGCGCGGTCTTCACCTTGCCTTCGAAGGCGTCGCGGGTGTCGACCACGATGCGGTCGCCCGGCTGCACCTGCAGCACCGGGTCCGAATAGGGCCCGATGGTGTAGTGGAACTTGCCCTGCATCGCCTCGGTCAGGTGGTGCAGCGTGGGCACACGGCCTTGCGCCAGGCCGCGCCGGCGCATGATGGAGTGATTCAGCCAAGTCATCGCTTGTTTTCCTCGTCAAAGAATGTCGACGCCCGGAGTCTGCCTTGCGCCCGCCTGGCGCGCCAGCCTGCGGCTTCTGGATTGTCGACAGTTTGCCGATCGGCTTGCGGTCCGTGAATGCGCCTTGGTGCTGCGAGACCCTGCAGGCGCGCTGCTGCCGGCGGCATCAGGGCCGGCCGAAGCCGCCATCGGCCCAGGCGGTGGCGCTGGCGCGGTTGAGCTTGAAGCCGGCCGACACCTTCACTTCGGCCAGCGGGTCGCCACCTTCGCCGGTGGCGCGCAGCAGGGCATGCGGGTCGTCATCGTCGGGCACGATGTCCAGCGCCACGGTGATGCGCCCGGCCTGGCAGGTGATGGTGATCTGCTTGTGCAGCGTGGCCTGCAAGTGCTGCTCATGCCGGCGCACCACCTCGCTGGCGGTCTTCACCAGGGTGTTGAAGGCATTCGTGTCGAGCGGTTTGGGGTTTTTCTTGTCGCGGCCCATGGTCCAGGGGCCGACCAGCGCTGGCTCGGGCTCGCCGTCTTTCACCATGGCCACCGCCCAGCCTTCGTCGTTGTCGTTCTTGATCACCTGGGCCGTCCAGCCGTTGTCGCGCCACAGGCGGGGGGTGTGGATGGGTTCGGCGGTGTCGGTACTGGCGTCGTTCATGGGACAAGTCTAGCCAAGGCCCGCGGCCACAATCGAACACAGGGCGTTGCAGCGCCCGCAGTCCACTGGAGCGATGCTTGAATCCGATGCCCAACCCCCGGCCGCTGCGCGACTTTGTGCAGGCGGTCACCCAGGATGTCAACCAGGCTGCCATGCAGGCAACGCCTGAAGCCGAATTGCTGGCCAGCGTGCGCCAGCACCTGGCCAAGCTGGTGTCGCGCGACGACTGGCTGCCGGACGCCCTGGCCGAGCCGCACCCGCAGTTCTACCGCCAGTACCTGCTGCATGCCGATGCGCTGGAACGCTTTTCGGTCGTCAGCTTTGTCTGGGGGCCGGGCCAGCAGACGCCGGTGCACGACCACACGGTGTGGGGCCTGATCGGCATGCTGCGCGGGCAGGAAGCCTCCCAGCCCTATGCGCCGGACGCCTCCGGCGCGATGCTGCCGCAGGGCGAGGCCACGCTGTTGCGGCCCGGCCAGGTCGAGGCGGTGTCGCCGACGCTGGGCGACATCCACCAGGTGCGCAACGCGCTGCCTGGCCAGGTGTCGGTCAGCATCCATGTCTATGGCGCCAACATCGGCGCGGTGCAGCGCTGGATGTATGCGGCCGACGGCACCCGCAAGCCGTTCATCTCGGGCTACAGCAACCACATGCTGCCCAATCTGTGGGACCGCTCGAAGGAGGCCGCGTGATGTCCAACAAGCTGCCCCAACACCTGTCGCAATCCCTGCCGCAAACCCTGCCCCCCACCCTGGATGCCGACCTGCCCAGCCTCAGCCCGGCCCAGGTGCGCCAGCGGCTGCTGGCGCGCAGCGAGATCGCCCTGGTCGATGTGCGCGAAGAAGACCCGTTCGCCCAGGCCCACCCGCTGTGGGCCGTGCAGCTGGGCGCCGGCCGCATCGCGCTGGACGCGCCGTGGCGCCTGCCGCAGCTAGGCGTCACCATCGCCGTGTTCGACAACGGCGAAGGCCTGGCCGCGCCGGCCGCGCGTGACCTGCAGGCCCTGGGCTACACCCAGGTGCACTTGCTGGACGGTGGCCTGGCCGGCTGGCGTGAGGCCGGCGGCGAGCTGTTCCGGGATGTGAACGTGCCCAGCAAGAGCTTTGGCGAGCTGGTGGAGCATGTGCGCCACACCCCCAGCCTGCCGGCCGAGGCCGTGCAAGCCCTGCTCGATGCCAAGGCCGATGTGGTGGTGCTCGATGTGCGCCGCTTCGACGAATACACCACCATGAGCATCCCCGGCGGCACCAGCGTGCCCGGTGGCGAGCTGGCGCTGCGGGTGCGGGACCTGGCGCCCGACCCCAACACCCGGGTGATCGTCAATTGCGCCGGCCGCACCCGCAGCGTCATCGGCACCCAGAGCCTGGTCAATGCCGGCATCCCCAACCCGGTGGCGGCGCTGCGCAACGGCACCATCGGCTGGCTGCTGGCCGGCCAGACGCTGGACCATGGCGCGCAGCGGCGCTTCGGCCCGGTCAGCCCGGCCAGCCTGGCCGCCGCCCGCCAGTCTGCCCAGGCCCTGGCCGACCGTGCCGGCGCCGTGCGGCTGGACGCCGCCCGCCTGGGCGCCTGGCAGGCCGACACCAGCCGCACGCTGTACCGCTGGGATGTGCGCACCCCCGAGGAATACGCAGCAGGCCACCTGCCGGGTTTTGGCAGCGCGCCCGGCGGCCAGCTGGTGCAGGAGACCGATGTGTGCGCTGCAGTGCGCGGTGCCCGCATCGCCCTGGTCGACGGTGGCCCGGACAGCGACGGCGTGCGCGCGGCGATGGCGGCGCACTGGCTGGCCCAGATGGGCTGGGAGGTGGGCTGGCTCAGCGATAACACGCCGGCACAGCACACCGCCACCGGCGCCTGGCGGCCGCCGCATGCGCCGTTGCCCGACGTGCCCCAGGTCGACACTGCCGCGCTGGCCGCCTGGCGCGACGCCGGCCGCACCCTGATGCTGGACGTGGGCACCAGCGCCGCCCATGTGAAGGGCCATGTGCCCGGTGCGCACTGGCTGCTACGCACCGACCTGCGCACCATCGCGCCCGAGCTGCCGGTGGTCGACCAGGTCGCATTCACCTGCGGCGACGGCCGGCTGGCACGGCTGGCGGCGGCAGATTTCAGCCGCATCACCGGCCGCCCTGCGCATGCGCTGGCCGGCGGCACCGCCGCCTGGGCCGCCGCAGGCCTGCCGCTGGAGCCGGGCGAGGCCAACCTGCTGAGCCTGCGCATCGACCGCTACCGCCGGCCCTACGAGGGCACCGACGCCCCGCGTGCGGCGATGCAGGCGTACCTGGACTGGGAATTTGGCCTGGTCGACCAGCTTGGGCGCGACGGCACCCACCACTTCCAGGTGTTGCCGGCGGCCTGAGGGGCGGGTGCCAGCGCAGATCAGGCAGCGCGGTCTGCGCCTGTTTGCCGGCCTTGCCAAGGCATTGGGTGGTGACGGCGAAGTCGCCGACGTGCGCCGGCTCAGCGGGCGGCCCAGCGGCCCAGCACCTGCGGCGCACCGTCTGCATCGGCGCGCAGCAGCAGGCCTTCGCCCACGCTGGTGCCTTGGCCAACCAGGTCAGACAGCACGAACATGTGCGTCACCCACACCTCGAAGCGGCCACGCTGTGCGCTGGCACTGCGGATGGCCGTGCGCAATGCAGCCAAGCTATCGGCATTGGTGGCCTCGGTGGCGCCGCGCGGCGAGCCCAACGCGGCCCAGGTCTCGTGGGCACCGAAGGCAAGCTGTGCCGTGTCGACGCAGCGGCACCAGGGGCTGCTGCGCACCCCTGCCGGCTGCAGGCCGCGGGCCTGGAACCAGGCGCCGATCTCGCGCGCCTGCTGCCGGCCGGCGTCATTGAGGTTGCGCTGGGTGCTGCAGTCGCCCAGCTTGAACTGCGGCGGGTCGAAGGTGCCGGGTGCCAGCGCATGGCGGATGGCCAGCACCACGCCACCTTCACGCAGGGTGTCCTGCGGGGCTGCCGTGGCGCTGTGCAGCAGCGCGGGCAGGGTCAGTGACGCAGTGACGAAGTGGCGGCGGTGCAGCATGCCCGTCAATGTACGGCGCGGCCTTGCCCCTGCCAGAAGCGCGCCCGAATGGCCTTCTTGTCGAGCTTGCCCAGGCCGGTGACCGGCAAGGCGTCGACAAAATCGATCGCCTTGGGCGCATACACCGCGCCCTTGCGGTCGCGCACCAGAGCGATCAGTTCGTCGGCCTGCACCGTGGCACCGGGGCGCAGCACCACCAGGGCGCGCACCGCCTCGCCCCATTTGGCGTCGGGCACACCCACCACTGCGGCGGACGCCACCGCCGGGTGCTGGCTCAGTGCGTCTTCCACCTCGCGCGGGTAGACGTTAAAGCCGCCGCTGATGATCATGTCCTTGCTGCGGTCGACGATGTAGAGGTAACCGTCGGCGTCGCGCCGGGCCATGTCGCCGGTGTAGAGCCAGCCGTGGCGCAGGGCCTTGGCGGTTTCTTCGGGCTTGTTCCAGTAGCCTTGCATCACCAGCGGGCCGCGCACGCAAATCTCGCCCACCGCATCGGGCGGCACTTCCTGGCCGTCGTCATCCAGCAGGCGCACCTGGGTGCCCACGCAGGGCGTGCCGCAGCTGGCCAGGCGCGCAGGGTGGTTGACCGGGTCATGCTCATGCTGGTGCAGCACCGTCACGGTGTTGGGCGCCTCGGTCTGCGCATACAGCTGCATGAACACCGGGCCGAAGACGTCGATGCCTTCGGTCAGCCGCGCCGGCGACATCGGCGACGCGCCGTAGATGATCAGCTGCAGGCTGGACAGATCAGCCCCGTGGCGCGCCGGGCTGTCGAGCAGCACATAGATCATCGTCGGCACCAGGAAGGTGGCGGTGATGCGGTGGCCACGCTGTCGGCCAACCGGCCCGAGGCATTCCTGATCACCGCTGCGGCCTACCTGATGGGCCTGCGCCTGACCTGGATGAACCCGACCTCGTCGGAAGACGACCACGCCTACATCCTGGCCGATTCGGGCGTGACCACGCTGTTCTTCGACCCGCGCAACTTCAGCGACCGCACCCGCGTGCTGCAGCAGCGGGTGCCAGGCGTGCAGCGGCTGATGGGTTTTGGCGACGGATTCGGGGACGCAGGCGGTCTGGCTGAAGACCTGCTGGCCGCCGCCGCCGCGCACGCCCCGGCGCCGCTGGTGCCGCAGGCCGAGCCCGACGACGTGTGTGTGCTGATCTACACCGGCGGCACCACCGGCCAGCCCAAGGGCGTGGCCCACACCCACCGGGTGCATGTCGCGATGATCCTCACCGAGATGGCCGACTGGGACTGGCCGCGCGAGATCCGCTACCTGGCGCTGACACCCATCACCCATGCCGCCGGCGCGATGATCATGCCGGTGCTGCTCAAGAGCGGCACCTACGCCATGACCCAGGGCTTCACCGCAGAAAAGTT
>JBBRJU010000176.1:0-5668 GCA_038218895.1 Burkholderiales bacterium | reverse complement strand
CATCCGCCCACTGCCCAGCCTGATCGACGGCCTGCCGGCCGATGTGCCGCTGGCCGACGGCCTGGTGATGTTCTGCGGCACGCTCGGTGCGCTGCCGCGCGACGACGGTGTGGGCATTCGCCCGGCCGAGCGCATGCGTGTGCAGCTGATCGACGGCGACCGGCGCCTGCAGCATGAATACCGCGTGACACCGCTGCCGCTGGTGGCCTGAGGCTGCCGCGCCTTCGCCCAGGCACTGAACTGCCACCGACCGGATGCACCACCATGTTGCCCACCATTGAATCGCTTGCCGCCGACCTGGCCGCTGGCCGCAGTACGTCCATCGCGCTGACGCAGGCTGCACTGGCCCGCGCCACCGACCCCGATGGCGAAGGCGCACGGGTCTTCACGCAGCGCGACGCTGACCGCGCACTGGCGCTGGCGCGTGCGGCCGATGCGCTGCGCGCCGCCGGTGCGGTGCGTTCGCCGCTGGACGGGATGCCCGTGTCGGTGAAGGACTTGTTCGACATCGCTGGCCAGACCACCTGTGCCGGATCCGTGCTGTTGCGCGACGCGCCGGCGGCCGTGTGCAATGCGACGGTGGTCGACCGCCTGCTGGCAGCTGGCGCGGTGATCGTGGGCCGGACCAACATGACCGAGTTCGCGTATTCGGGCCTGGGTCTCAATCCGCACCACGGCACGCCACGCAACCCCTGGGACCGGCAGAGCGGCCGCATCCCCGGTGGTTCATCGTCGGGTGCGGCGGTGTCGGTCACCGACGGCATGGCCGTCGCCGCCGTGGGCACCGACACCGGTGGTTCGGTGCGCATTCCGTCAGCGCTGTGCGGGCTGGCGGGGTTCAAACCCACGGCCCGGAGGGTCCCCATGGACGGCGTGCTGCCGCTGTCCACGGCGCTCGACTCGGTGGGGCCGCTGGCTGCGTCGGTGCGCTGCTGCGCCATCCTGGACGCGGTGCTGGCCGGCGAGCCCATCCCGCCCAGCATCTGGACCGACCTGCGCGATACCCGGCTCGCCGTTCCGACAGACGTGGTGCTCGACGACCTGGATGACGCCGTTGCAGCGGCATTCGAGGCCGCGTGTGAACGCCTGTCGGCGCTGGGGGCACGCCTCCACCGGGTGCCGGTGCCCGAATTTGCCGAACTGCCAGAGATCAACGCCCGCGGCACCCTCATTGCGGCCGAGGCCTGGGCCTGGCACCGAGGCCACATCGAGAACCACGCGTCGCTCTATGACCCGCGCGTGGTCTCACGCATCCAGTTCGGCGCAAAGATCACGGCTGCCGACTACATCCAGTTGCTGTCGGCGCGCCAACGCTGGATTGCAGCCGTGCAGGCGCGCATGCGTCACTTCGACGCCATGTTGATGCCCACCGTCCCGCATGCAGCGCCGCGCATCGACACGCTGCAACAGGACGAGGCCGCGTACTTTCGGGCCAACGGCCTGATGCTGCGCAACCCCACCCTCATCAACTTCCTGGATGGCTGCGCGCTGTCAATTCCCTGCCATGCCCCCGGGCAGGCGCCCGTGGGCCTGATGCTGGCTGGCGTGGGCGGCAGCGACGCGCGCATCTTGGCACTGGGGCACGCCGTGGAAACCGCCCTGGGCCGATAGTGCGCAAGCCGACCGATCGCTGCTGGCGGCATGCGGGCTGCGGGGTGGCTGCCGTGCAGCCAAGGCCGGATCTGTACCCAAGGCGGGCAGCGGGCAGGCAAGCGCCACCTGCGCATGTTCCTCAAGCATTCCGATCTCCTGGGGTTGCCACGCCGGAAAAACCGGGACCGGCCGAAGACCTTCGGCACCATGGTCCGCTTGGCAGCTTGGCAGCTTGGCAGCTTGGCAGCTTGCCAGACCGTGCAGACCAATGGCAAGGGCTCGCGGCCGCTGGGGGTGCGCAGGCCACCACGAACCGTCTGTCGGCAGCCGTCAGGCGACACCACCACCGGCTGTACCTGGCCGGTCAGCGCATTCGCGTGGCTGCGGGTCATGCGCTGCCAGGCCGTGCGCCAGCGCCTGCATGGTGGTCGTAGATGTGTGCATACGCACGCGCCGCCTTCTCCACCCGGATGTCCTTGGTGAACGGGGCCGGAAGCCGGCGCAATTCAGTGCGCAGGGTCTGCAGCACGCCCGCACGCGCCTGCTGCTTTTCCCGCCAATCCAGCACCAGTTTTTCGCGCTTCAGCGTCGCCAGCAATTCCCGGCACACCTTCTTGACGCCCGCCTGCTCGGCCTTGCTCAGCACCGGCTCGGGCTTGGTCAGGATGTCGAACAGCGCCAGCTCTTCCTCGGTCAACCCTTCGGCGATGCCGCGCTGCGCTTCCGCTGAGAGCGCCTGGGCAAAGTCTTTCAGCTCGGCGAAAAACGCCTCGATGTTCTGGCTGCCGGCGTTGTAATCGTCGATCAGTTGCTGGAACTTCTCGGCCAGATCCACGCGCGAGGCATTGGCCGCCACCATCTGCGCCAGCTTGCCTTCGATCAGCGCCTTCAGCTTCTCGGCCTCGGTGCGCTTGTGGCCCTGGGCAAACCTGGCCTGCAGCGCAGCGAAGTCGATCTCCGACAGGTTCACCAGCGCCTGCGGCTGGCTGGCCGGGACCATGCCTGATGCGATGCGATAGCCCTCGGTGGCGATGGCGTCGTTGAGCAAAGTCTCCACGTCGCCCATCACGGCTGCGATGTCTGGGGGATCGCCCAGCGCCTTGATCTTGGCCGCCAGGTACGACACCAGCACCGCCAGCGGCGCCAGGTCGTTGGCCAGCGGGTCAGGCAGGATGGCCTTGAACAGCCGGGCCACCCGGCTGGCCAGTTGCAGATACAGCTTCTTGTCGGCCTCATTGGCCAGGAAGGCCTCCACCGCGTCGTCGATCAGCCCGATGCGGATGAAACCCTGCGCTGCAGCGATGGTTTCCAGCGTGATGCCACGCGCCTGGGCGAAGCCGGCGGCTTCGTTCAGCGCCGTTTGCAGCGCCGCCACCAGCGCGGCCTTGTCCAGGATCGGGCTGCCGGTGCCGCCGCCCGCCGTCGGCCGTGCATAGGTGGCCAGCGCGCTTTGCAGCGCTCTGAAGATGCCCACGTAGTCCACGATCAGGCCGCTCTCCTTGCCCGGCGCCACGCGGTTGGCGCGCGCGATGGTCTGCATCAGCGTGTGCGCCCGCATCGGCTTGTCGAGGTAGATCGTCGAGCAGGTGGGCACGTCGAAGCCGGTGATCCACATCGCGCACACAAACACCAGCCGCAACTCGCTAGTCGGGTCCTTGAACTTCTCGTCCAGGCTCTCCTTCAGCATGCGTTGCCGGTGCGGCACGATGTCCAGGCCCTTCTTCTTCAGGTCGTCGATCTCGTTCTGGCCCTGGCTCACCACCACGGCCATGTCGGTGCTTTCCATCAAGTGAATGCGGGCGATCAGTGCTTCGCGGGCGTCGCCGTCTTTCAACCCAGTCACTGGCTCCAGCGCCGCCTTCAACCGCGCGATCTCAACCTGCCAATGCGCCTGCACCTTGTCGTGCATGCGCACTGCGGTGGCCTTGTCGATGCACACCACCATCGCCTTGCCACGGTAGCCACGGCCAGTGAAGTGCGCCACCAGGTCCTGCGCGATGGCGTCCAGCCTGTCTTCGCGGGTGATGATGTGGTACTCGCGGCCGAACTCGCGCTCCAGCTTCTTCTCCTGGTCTTCGTCCAGCTCGGCGGCTTCCAGCAGTTCCTCCAGGTCGCGGTTCAGCTCCTGGTTGGTGAGCTGCACCTCGGGGATGCGGTTCTCGTAGTACAGCGGCACCGTGGCGCCGTCTTCGATGGAGCGGGCGAAGTCGTAGACGCTGACGTAGTCGCCGAACACCTCGCGCGTGCGCTCTTCCTCGCCCTTGATCAGCGGCGTGCCGGTGAAGCCGATGAAGCCGGCGTTGGGCAGCGCGTTGCGCATGTTCAGCGCGAAGATGTCGTACTGGCTGCGGTGCGCCTCGTCGGTGATGACGATCACGTCCGCGCGGTCCGACAGCATCGGGTAGGGCTGCCCCGGCTCGTTCCTGAACTTCTGGATCAACGTGAAGATGACGCGCTCGTTGCCGCGCAGCAGTTGCTTCAGGTGCGCGCCGCTGGTGGCGCGCACGTCCTCGCGCGTGGTGGCGCCGGTGGCCTTGAAGGTCTTGCTGATCTGGTCGTCCAGCTCCTCGCGGTCGGTCACCACCACAAAGGTGCAACTGCCCAGCACCTTGCGCAACACCTTCTGCGTGAAAAACACCATCGACAGGCTCTTGCCCGAGCCCTGCGTGTGCCAGAACACGCCCAGGCGCTTTCTGACTGCGGCACCCTGGGCCTGCTCGGCCTGGCGCAGCTCCACCAGCCGCGCGATGGACTTGTTCACGCCCAGCACCTGGTGGTTCTTGGCCGTCTTCTTGATCAGCCCGCCTTTGCCCGCCTCGAAGACGGTGAAGTTCTCGACGTAGTCCAGCAGCCGCGCCGGTTCCAGCAGGCCGCGCAGCGCGCGCTCCAGGCTCACCTTGCCGCCAGTGCCGACTTCTTCGCCCTCGTCGGCCACGCGCTTCCAGTCGAAGAAGTGCTCCCACTCGCTGGTTAGCGTGCCCACCCTGGTGTCCGAGCCGTTGCTCAACAGGATGAAGGCGTTGGGGTGGAAGAGCTGCGGCACGCTCTGGCCGCGGTAGTCCTTCAGGTTGCCGTCGAAGGCGCTCTTCAGCGGCACGCTCGGCTTCTTCAGCTCGATGAACACCAGCGGCAGGCCGTTGACGAAAGCCAGCAGGTCGCAGCGGCGGCGGTACATGTCGCCGGCCACCCACATCTGCGAGGCCAGGAAAAACTCGTTGTTCGCGGGCGTGGCCCAGTCGATCGCGCGCAGCGTTTCGATGCGGTGCCCGCCGTGCTCGTCCGGCACCTTCACCTTCACACCGTCTTTCAGAAGCCGGTAGACATCGCGGTTGGCGTTGACGGCAATCTGCCGGGAGCGGTCTTGTGCGATCTGCTCGATGGCCTGCGCATAGGCATCGGCCGGCAAGCCAGGGTTCAACCGCTCCAGCGCCGCGCGCAGCCGGCGCACCAGCACCACCTGGGATTCGCTCTCACGCCCCTCGCTGCCCAGCGCACCAAAGGTCTCGGCGTACAGGTTCTTGAAGCCCCAGCCCAGCGATGCCAGAAGGTCGATGGCCGGCATCTCCACCAGCGCCAACTCGCCGTAGCCGGCCGAGATCTCGCGCGCGACATGCTTCGCGCCTTGGCTGGAGCTGCTACTCAATTGGCACCCCTATCCAACAGAAGTTGCTTTTGAATCAGTCACTTAGACATCTTTCTACGCCCCGGATTGGATAGGTTCTTGGCTAAGCCCCGGCCTCGGCCGCCAACCTATCCAAGCCCGCAGGCAACAGCCGCCACACCGCGCCCGGCCCGCGCTTGCCGTCCGCCGTGATCAAGGCCTTGCGCGACATCTCGGCCAGCAGGTTCTTCACCTTGTTGCGCTTCTGGTCGGCGTTCAGCACTTCGGGCAGCTTGCCCAGCAACAAGCGCTCCAGCTCGGCCCGCTTGCAGTCACCCATGCGCAGGCGCTTCAGCACCCACATCAGGTAGAAGTCCTTCTCGAAGCCCTTGTCCAGCAGGTACTGCGCCTGCTGGCCCAGCGCGTCGGCCACATGCGCCGAAACATGGTGGTTCGGCGCGCGGCCCTCGATCA
>JBBRJU010000175.1:0-5679 GCA_038218895.1 Burkholderiales bacterium | reverse complement strand
CGGTGGATGCGGCGCAGGCGGTGGCGGCCTTCGTGCTGCGGGCCTGGCGCATTGCCACGGTGCCCACGTTGATCTATGTGCTGGCCTTGTGGGGCGTGGGCCTGGGTGGTGGCTATGTGCTGGCCTTCAACCTGGGCGGCGCGGTGCCGCTGGCCTGGCAGGGTGCGCGCGGCTACTGGATCGCGTCGACCGCAGGGCTCACGCTGTCGGCCCTGGGCCTGGTGGCGCTGTTGGCCTGGGTGCTGCACCAGCAGCGCGGCAAGGCGGGGGAGCCGGTCACGCCAACGGCGGCAGCTGGAGGATGAAGCAGCTGCCGCCGCCATCGCGCGGCGCGCAGTGCACGCTGCCGCCATGGGCTGCGGCGATCTGGCGCACCAGGCTCAGCCCCAGGCCCACACCACCTTCGCGTTCTGCATGGCCGGGCAAGCGGAAGTACGGTTCGAAAATGCGCTCGCGCAGTTCGGCCGGCACGCCGGCGCCGCGGTCGCACACCCGCAGCTGCACCCCGCCATCCGCGTCGGCCACCACCTGGGCGTGGATCTCGCCGCCGCCGTAACGGCGCGCGTTCTCCAGCAGGTTGCGCAGCGCGCGGCGCAGCAGGCGTTCATTGCCCGGGCGCACCAGGTGGTGCGGGTCGCCCTGCGCCTCCACCTCGGCATCCACCCGGGCGGCCTCCTCGGCGGCGATGCCCAGCAGGTCCACAGGATCCTGCAGGTCGAGTGCCGCGCCGGCGTCGAGTCGGCTGGCCAGCAGCACTTCTTCGACCAGCGCATCCAGCTCGGCCACGTTGGTGTCGATCTCGCGCTTCAGGCCGGCGCGCTGGGCCTCGGGCAGCTCGGTGTACATGGCCACCGCCATCTTCAGGCGCGCCAGCGGCGATCGCAGTTCATGGCTGGCATTGGCCAGCAGGTTCTGGTGGCTGCGCACCAGCGCCTCGATGTGCTCGGCCGCCAGGTTGAAGGTGGTGGCCACGGCAGCCACCTCGTCCTTGCCAGCATCGTCCACCCGCTGCGCCAGATTGCCGGCACCGAAGGCCTGCACCCCCAGCTTCAGTGCTTCCAGCCGGCGGGTGAGCCGGCGCACCACCGGATAGGCGCCGGCCGCCACGGCGACGAACAGCAGCGCCACCAGCGCCAGCGGACCGACTGCGCCGGGCAGGCCGAAGGGCAGCGGCAGCAGCGGCGACAACGGCGACAGCGGGCCGACAGGCGCCAGGCGTTCGCCCAGGGCCGGGCCGGGCGGATGGTCGCCCAACAAGGGCCCGCGCTGCGAGCGCAGCATCAGCACCGCGCCGCTGCCATTGCGCCAGGCCAAGATCTCTTCACCAGGCGGGCCGTCGGGCGCTGCACGGCGGATCACACGCCGCGCCAGCCACAGCGTGCGGCCGTCGTCCAGGCGCACAGCAGTGGCCGACACGCCCCGCTCGCTGTCGCGGCGCAAGAAGCTGTCGGATGCGGCGATGCGGTCGCCGCGCCGGTCGTCCAGTGCCAGCGGCACACGCAGCCGGGCCGACCACTCCAGCAGCGCCTCGGCCTGCTCCAGCACCGGTGCATCGGCCGACGGCAGCGCGCGCTGCACCAGCTCGGCCCAGGCCGCCAGGCGCTCGCCAGCGGCGGCTTCCATCCGGGCGCGCTCCTGCTCCACATGCTGTTGCCACATCCAGCCGGACACCAGGGCGAACAGCGCCAGCGCCGCGACCACCGTCAGCCAGATGCGCAGGTACAGCGACTTCATGCCGCCCGCCCCGGCCCCGCCGCACGCCGGGCGCAAGCAGCGTGGGTGCGCTCATTCATCGGCGTCCTGCTTGCGGGCAAACACGTAGCCCGAGCCACGCACGGTCAGCACCCGCCTGGGCATCTTGGGGTCGTCTTCGATGCAGGCGCGGATGCGCGAGACATGCACGTCGATGCTGCGGTCGAACGCCTCCATCGGGTGGCCCTTGAGGGTGTCCATGATCTGGTCGCGGCTGAGCACCCGCCCGGCGCTCTGGGCCAGCACCACCAGCAGGTCGAACTGGTGGCCGGTGAGATCGGCCGGCTTGCCGTCGATGCGGGCTTGGCGCGCGCCGAGGTCGATCTCCAGCCGGCCGAAGCGCAACACCGCGTCGGCCGCCGGCTCGGGGCTGGCACGGCGCAGCAGGGCTTTGACGCGAGCCAGCAGTTCACGTGGCTCGAACGGCTTGGACAGGTAGTCGTCGGCACCCAGCTCCAGGCCCAGCACCCGGTCCAGCGGCTCGCCGCGGGCGGTGAGCATCAGCAGCGGCAGGCGCTTCAGGCGCACATCGGCGCGCAGCTCTCGGGTGAGGTCGAGCCCGTCGCCGTCGGGCAGCATCAGGTCGAGCACCAGAGCGTCGTAGGGCCCGGCACGCAGCCGCTCACGCCCGGCAGCCAGTGATCCGGCGGCATCGACCTCGTAGCCATTGGCGCGCAAATAGTCACCCACCATCGCCGTCAGGCGCGCGTCGTCGTCGATCAGCAGCAGCTTGCCATTCATGGCGCTCCCATCCAGATTGTCATCCTGCAATGAAAAAGCGCCCCGGCGCCGCAGGGCGCAGGGGCACATCTTGAGTAAGGGTCGAGTACGCCACCGGGGTGGTCAGCCCTTCATTGCATCCGGGGCGCGGCGCTCGTGGCGGTGCTCCATCATGCTGCGGCGCGTGGCCATGCGCTCGGCAAGCTTGGCGCGCTGCTCGGGTGTGAGCACCGCCTGGGCATCGAGCATGGCCTGCAGCGCGCGCTTGGTGACGGTGTCATGCCGGGCCAGCTGCTGCTGGCGCAAGGCCTCGGCTGCAGCGGCGTCCACCTGGGGCGCGGCCATCAGCGCCACCATCTGTGCGCGCAGGGCGCGGCTGGCCTGCTGCTGGGTGCGCATGTCGTCGCCGGCAGCCTTGTAGATCCCACGCAGCTTGCTCTTCTGCTCGGCACTGGCACCCACGTCATCAAGCATGCGCTCGGGGAAGGCCATTCCCGGCATGCCCATGCCCATGCCCATTCCCATGCCGCTGTCACTGCCCATGCGGTGGTGGGCTGCATGCTGCGGGCCGCCCTGGCCGGCATGCATCGCCGGTTGCGCATCGGCATGCCCGGCGCCCAAGGCAAGCATGGCTGCAATCACCGCCCCAGCGCTGAACTGGAACCAGGTGGTGTGTTGCCGGGACAAGCTGGCCGTGGTCGATGTCATCTTGGCTTCCGTGGTGGTGGTGAGATGCACCGCAGTCTGCGCAGCCAGGGTGTCGTCGCGTTGTTCACACGGTAAAGATCGGTAAATACAGCGCGCGCGGATGGTCAGGGCTGCGGTGCGGGCTCCACCCGCAGCAGCCGCCGGCGCAGGTTGAAATCGGCATTCGCGCTGCGCAGTTCCAGCCGCAGCAGCAGGCCATTGCGGCGGTCCACCGCCATCACGCCGTCCAGCCGGGTGCTGGCCTGGTCGATGCCCCCGGCGCTTGCGGGCGCGGCTGGCGCCTCGCCAAACAGCTCGATCACCGCGACATCGAAACTGCGCCCGGCAATGGTCTGCGGGCCGGTGGCAACCACCTGGCCGCGCACACGGGCAGCGGGCCGGACCTGGTCGGCGGCGGCCAGTTCGCCATACAGCACCTGGCCCAGCGCGAGATCGGGTTTCAGCAGCCGCCGCCAGCCCAGCAGGGGCGCACGCGCCTCCAGCACCGGATTGCCGGACAGATCCTGCCGCCAGGCGTCGGCAAAGGGCTTGCCGTCCAGATCAACCTGGAATTCGATCTGGTCGCGCCGCAAGGCTGTGACCTGCATGCCCAGCTGGTGCGCCGGTGCGCCGGCACTGCTGCGCTCCTCATAAACCAGCCGGTCGCCCAACACCACGGGCAGCGAGGCCTGGCGCTGCGCCGCCATCGCTTCTGGTGGCGGTGGGCAGGACTGGGCTGCCAGCACGCTGCGCAGCGCCTCATAGCGGCCCTTCAGCTCAGCCAGCGCGGTGGCTTCCAGGCCGTCAGGCCGCATCGCCAGCAGCGCCGGCCAGAACACCGTGACACCCAGGCCCAGCGCGATCATGTTGTTGCCCACGCGTGAATCGACGGCATAGGCCACGTCGGCCGCGCGCTGCTGCACGGTGTCGATCTCGTCATGCAGGCGACCGCAATCCCAGCCTGCATAGGTGGCGGGGTCGGTGACACGCGGCGCAACACGGTCCGAGCGCGTGGCACAGCCAGCCAGCAAGGCCAGGCCCAGCATTGCCGCCAGCAGCCGCAGCCGCGCATGCGCGGCAGCACTGCTGCCGCTTGCGTTCACCGCTGTTGTCCTCATGAGCGGCGATTGTGCCCGCTGCGGCACACCGGCCGATGCCATCGGCAGACAGCACGGCGGGCTGCACGCTGGGTGCGCTGGCGTCGAACGATATGGCCAACGCAAAAATGAAAAAGCCCCAGGCGGCTGATGCGCATGGGGCCTTTTCCTGGCGGAGCAGGAGGGATTCGAACCCTCGAAACGGGAGAACCGTTTACCGGATTTCGAGTCCGGCGCATTCGACCACTCTGCCACCGCTCCGGTGTCTGGGTACCCCGTGGTCTTTGGGTCAAGCCGTTGATTCTAGCTTCAAATCCACGGGCGGCCTGAGCAATTCGACACCGCCCAGGTAGGGGCGCAGCGCTGCGGGAATGCGGATGCTGCCGTCGGCTTGCTGGTGGTTTTCGAGCACGGCCACCAGGGCGCGGCCCACCGCCAGGCCCGAGCCGTTGAGGGTGTGCAAGAAGTCGGTCTTGCCCTGTGCATTGCGAAACCGCGCCTGCATGCGCCGCGCCTGGAAGGCGCCCATGTGGCTGCAGGAGCTGATTTCGCGGTAGGCCGCCTGCGCCGGCAGCCACACTTCCAGGTCGTAGGTGCGGGTCGCGCCAAAGCCCATGTCACCGGTGCACAACAGCATCACCCGGTAGGGCAGCTCCAGCTGCTGCAGCACAGCCTCGGCGTGGCCCACCATCTCCTGCAGTGCGGCCGCACCCTGGTCAGGCGAGACGATCTGCACCATCTCGACCTTGTCGAACTGGTGCTGGCGGATCATGCCGCGTGTGTCGCGCCCGGCGCTGCCGGCCTCGCTGCGAAAGCACGGCGTGTGGCTGGTCAGCTTGATCGGCAATTGCCCGGGCTGCAGGATGCTGTCGGCCACGGTGTTGGTGAGCGTCACCTCCGAGGTGGGGATCAGGTACCACTTGTTGCCCGCTTCGTCGCCATCGCCCGAGGTGACATGGAACAGGTCTTGTTCGAACTTGGGCAGCTGGCCGGTGCCCACCAATGCCTTGGCCTGCACCAGGTACGGCGTGTAGCACTCGGTGTAGCCGTGGGTCTGGGTTTGCAGATCCAGCATGAACTGGGCGAGCGCGCGGTGCAACCGGGCCGCCGCACCGCGCAGGAACGAGAAGCGCGCGCCGCTCAGCTTGACACCGGTCTCGAAATCCAGCCCCAGCGGCGTGCCCAGGTCCACATGGTCCTTGACCGGAAAGTCATAGACGCCGGGCGTGCCCCAGCGGCGCACCTCCAGATTGCCGGTCTCGTCTGCGCCGCGCGGCACGCCGTCGTCAGGCAGGTTGGGGACGCACAGCAGCAGGCCCTGCAGCTCGGCCTGCAATGCTTCCAGGCGCTCGGCGCCCTGCTTCATCGTGTCGGCGATGCCGGCCACCTCGGCCATCAACGGGGCCACCACCACGCTGGCATC
>JBBRJU010000174.1:0-5701 GCA_038218895.1 Burkholderiales bacterium | reverse complement strand
CACCAAGACGCCCGCCAGGCCCCAGCCAGACCGCACCCAAACCCCAACCAGACCCCACGGAGACACCCCATGCCCGCACCCGACATCCAGGCCGTCATCTGGGATTTCGGCGGCGTCATCAGTTCGTCGCCCTTCGATGCCTTTGCGGCCTACGAGCAGGCCCACGGCCTGCCACGCCATTTTTTGCGCACCGTCAACGCCAGCAACCACCTCGACAACGCCTGGGCACGCTTCGAGCGCAGCGCCATCGACCTGGCTGGCTTTGATGCCGCCTTCGCGCAGGAAAGCGCCGCCCTGGGCCATGCGGTGCCCGGGCGCGATGTGATCGCCCTGCTCGGTGGCAGCATTCGGCCGCAGATGGTGCAGGCGCTGCGGGTGCTGCGCACGCGCCTGAAGATCGGCCTGATCACCAACAATGTGGCGAGCCCCGGCCCGGAAAACGCCGACCTGCACCCCGACCCGGTCGGCCGCGACGCGGTGCTGCCGCTGTTCCACCATGTGATCGAGAGCGCCAAGCTCGGCATGCGCAAGCCCGACCCGCAGATCTACCGGCTGATGTGCGAGGCTCTGGCCGTGGCCCCGGCGCACTGCGTCTTTCTCGACGACCTGGGCGTGAACCTCAAGCCCGCGCGCGACATGGGCATGCACACCATCAAGGTCGACGACCCCGACGTGGCGCTGGCGCAGCTGCAGGCGCTGGTGGGCTTTGCACTGGCGTGATCGGGTGGCCGTCAAATGGGGTGGCCGTCAAATGGGTGCCGGTCAAATGGGTGGCCGTCAATGGGGTGACCGCAATGCAGTCCTGCCCGCTGCCAGGCTGAGCGGCAGAAAGCGGGGCGGAAACCCTCGCTTTTCGCCGCATCGGCCGGCGCGCCGCGGCGTCAGCATCGCCACACTCGCTGGCAGCCCGGCCGGCCCCGGAGACGCCCATGGCCCAGCAGCCCGACACCCCCGCAACAGGCAGCGCACCGGCACCGGCCCTGGGGCCGACACCGGTCCATGCACATGCACATGCACATGCACCAGCAGCGGCTACGGCATCCGGGCCGGTGCTGGTGATGCCGCTGCCAGCGCTGGCGCACTTTCAGCGCCTGATGCAGGCCGAAGGCTGGGCGGTGGATCTGCAGCGCATGTGCGTGGACGACAGCTATGCCTTGCAGCGCCTGGCCGCCGGCCACTGCAGCAGCGACGCCCAGCTGCGCCAGGCTGCGGTGGGCCTGTTTGCGGCCTACCAGCGCAACGCCGCACCACCCGCGCTGCACTGACGCCACGGCGCGGCAGGCTGCAACCCAGCACCGGTGAAGGCGCCAGCCCGGCGCAGCCCGGGTCTGGCGCCCTGTTTCCAGCCCTGGTCTGCCGGCGCGCTGCCGCCCGCATCAGCCAAAACCGATCGGCGCTGCCGCGTTGGCCAGGCAGGCCAGCACGCTGAAGGCCACGATGCCCGATGTCTTGGGGTTGCCAGCACTGCTGGCGCCAGACACGCTGACCTGCAGCCGCAACGCCGCGCCTTCGGCGTCGATCTGTCCGGTGTTGCCGGTGGCTGCCGGATCGGCCACCAGCTGCACCGTGGTGGCGTCGAGGCCCAGCCCGGCCAGCGCCACCGCTGCGGCCAGGTTGGCGTTTTTCGGAAAGCCCAGCGCTGCGGCGCGCGCCGTGCCTTCAAACACCACGGTGCGGCTGCGCAGCGCTAGCAGGTCGAAGCGGTCTTGCGCCGGCGTGCCCAGCCACGCCAGCGGCGGCTTGGTGGAGGTGTAGCGCACCCGCTGCAGGCCGGCCTGGCGCAGCGCCATCAAACCGTCCAGCCCGGCGATGGCGCCCACCGGCAGCACCAGGCGGGCGCCACTGGTGCGCGCCGCATGGTCCAGGCGGGCATGCAGCGCCGCATCGGCCAGCGCGCCCACCGACAGCACCAGCAGCTGCGTGCCATGGGCCAGCACCTGCACCCCATGCGCCAGCACGGCCGGCTGGCCAGCCGCCTCCACCACCACATCGGGCGCCAGCGCCAGCAGCGCGTCCAGCGTGCTGACCACCACCACACCGGCCGGCACGCCGGCCTGCGCATCGGCCAGCTGGTGGGGCCGAACCAGCACGGCGGTGAGCTGGTGGCCGGGCACCGGCGCCTGCGCCACCGCCGCCACGATGGCGCGGCCGATGGCGCCAAAACCGACAATGCCGAATCGCCTGGCTTGCATGGCTTGCATGGCTTGTTTGGAGTGCATAGCTTGCATGGAGTGCATGGGATGCTTGGGGTGGGGCCCAGTGTGCCTGCGGTCGCCGGCAGCCCGCTGCGCAACTGCCGGCGCAGATGGCAGCGCCCCGGCCTGCCGCATGACCCCGCCGCGCGCCGGCAGCGCCAACCGGGCAGCATGCGGCCATGGCACCTGCAGACAAGCAAGCACCCACCAGCCCGCCCAAGAACCCGCTGAGCCCGAAAAAACTGCTGCTGAGCAAGTGGACGGCGGTGGCGCCGCGCCACAAGGAGCGCCATTTCATCGTCACCCGGGTGGTGCAGCCCGTGCCACCAGAGGTGCGCATCGACCAGGTGGAGCTGGAGGCGGTGCACTCCAGGCGCAGCGTGCTGCTGCACTGGCGAGAGCTGACCGATGCCACGCAGTGGCGGCGCGGGTGGGTGTGAGCGGCTGGCTTGCCGCCGTCGCAGCGTGTTGATGCACCTGGCCCGGCCAGGCCTGGCCGCAGCCAGGCCCTTGCGCTGAGCCTGCCGGCCTGGCGGCGCAAGCTTCACTGCGGCGGCTATGCAGCCACACCTCCTGGCTGCGCGCGGGGACGAGGCCCCGCTGGTGCACGACGGCCTGAGCCCGGTCGTGCGCGCGGGGTAGTTGGCTGCAACGATTCCCAAAGTGGATATGCACTCCGAGCAGCGTCACACAGTGCCGGCCGAGGACATAGCGGCATGCGCGACATCAAACTCTTCCACCTGCAGGGCGGCCTAGCCATCGAACTGCAGGGCCACGCCTCAGACCTGGAGCGGCCGCTGCAATGGAACTCGCGAACACGGTCAGTGCAAGCAAGTCGGATCGGGGCGGCAAGGCGGCCACGGCAAAGGCGGTCAAGCAATCCAAGGAGATCGCCGAGTTGCCCATTGCGGTCAAGGGCAGTGGCAATGGCAGTGGCAGTGGCACCGGCACTGACAAACCAGTGGCTGAACATTTGGCGACCATGTCCGAGCCGCCTGCCACGTTGCCGGCGTCACCGGGGGACCGGAGACATTGAGCTGTCTCTGATAAAAGCGACAGACCAGGATCTTGTCAAGCCACGATTCAACAAGCTTACGAGGGCCGCGCGGGTGTGCACTCGGTTCCAGTTGCGAATTGACCGCTGGCGCAAGGGTGCCCTGCCGTGATCGGCAAGGCGGCTGGGGCACACTCCGTGGCATGTCCATGCCCACGATGAAAACCCACATGCACAGTGCGCCCGCCAGCGCGCCCGAGGCGCAATGACCGGCGTCGCAACCGCTGCCCGCGTGCTGGTGCTCGGTGCCAGCGGCTACGTCGGCAGCCACCTCGTGCCGTTTCTCGCGGCGCGCGGCGAGGCGGTGCGCGCCGCCTCGCGGCGGCTGGAAGCCTTGGAGGCGCGTGGCTGGGCCGGGGTCGAGTGCATCGCCACCGACGCCCTGGATGCCGCCAGCCTCGACACTGCGCTGCACGGCATCGAGGTGGCCTACTACCTGGTGCACTCGATGGCGGCCGGCGCCGACTTCCCGGCGATCGACCGCGAGGCCGCCGCCAACTTCCGCGATGCTGCGGCACGCTGCGACGTGCGGCGCATCGTCTACCTCGGCGGGCTGCAACCGGCAGGCACGGCGTCGGAACACATGGCGTCGCGCGGCGAGACCGGCGAAGTGCTGCGCCAGGGCCCGGTGCCAGTGACTGAACTGCGCGCCGGCATCATCATCGGCCCGGGCTCGGCGGCCTTCGAGGTGATCCGCGACCTGGTGTTCCACCTGCCTGTGATGGTGACGCCGCGCTGGGTCCGCTCGCGTTCGCAGCCGATCGCGCTGGACGACATCCTGGCGTACCTGGCCCGTCTGCCGGCGCTGCCCGAGGCTGCGGGCGCGATCTTCGACGCTGGCGGCCCAGAGGTGCTGACGTATGCCGATCTGATGCGCGAATTCGGCGCGCTCGTCGGCCGCCGGCCGCTGATCGTGCCGGTGCCGGTGCTGACGCCGCGGCTGTCGTCGTACTGGCTCGACCTGGTGACGGCGGTGCCGCCCAACGTTGCGCGTGCGCTGATCGAGGGGCTGGAGCACGACGTGCTGGCCGACGACACGGCAATCCGCGCGCTGATTCCGCTCGATCTCAAGCCCTGCCGCGCGGCCATCCAGGCCGCACTGGCCACCGAGCGCGGCACCGAGATCGACCCGGGTGCCGCTGCCGGCGCGCGCTGGACCGAAGGCTCGATGGTCTACCGGCGCGAGCGCGCGGACTTCGCCTACTACGCCAAGCAGATGTCGGCTGCGGCGGTGACCTCGGCGCCGGCGTCAGCAGTCTGGGACGAGGTGGTGTCGATCGGCGGCGAGAACGGTTACTACTTCCTCGACGCGTTGTGGGCGGTGCGCGGCGGGCTGGACCGCCTGGCCGGCGGCAGTGGCATGTCGCGCGGCCGCCGCCACCCGCATGACCTGGTGGTGGGCGATGCAGTCGATTTCTGGCGCGTCGTCGCGCTCGAGCCCGGGCGGCGGCTGATGCTGCTGGCAGAGATGAAGCTGCCCGGTGCCGCAGCGCTGGGCTTCGAGGTCCAGCCTGTGGCCGACGGGCGCACGCGCATCGTCGTCACCGCCTACTTCCATCCGGCCGGCGTCTACGGCCTGCTGTACTGGCATGCGCTGGCGCCAGCGCATGCGGTGATCTTCCCCGGGCTGGCGCGCACCATCGCTGCGCGAGCGCAATCGCAGGCCCTGCGCTATGGTGGGGGATAAACAGGAGTTCTCATGACACGACGCCAACTCTTTGGGTGGCTCAGCGCCTTCGGCACTGCGTCGCAAGCCGCAACGGGCAACGCCGCGACCGCCACCACACCCACTGCCGCACCCACTCCCGCAACCACAGCCACACGCCCCCAGCGCTTGACGCTGACCGACGCCGAATGGCGCGCCCGCCTCAGCGCGGCGCAGTACGACGTGCTGCGCCGTGAAGGCACCGAGCGACCTGGCAGCAGCGCGCTGAACGCCGAGAAGCGCGCCGGCACCTACCATTGCACTGGCTGCGATCTGCCGCTGTTTGCCCACACGATGAAGTTCGAGAGCGGCACCGGCTGGCCGAGCTTTTTCGACATGCTGCCGGGCGCGCTGGAGACACGCACCGACTACAAGCTGATCCTGCCGCGCACCGAATACCACTGCGCCCGCTGCGGCGGCCACCACGGCCATATTTTCAAGGACGGGCCGAAGCCGACCGGGCTGCGCTACTGCAACAACGGCGTGGCGCTGCGCTTCGAGGTGGCGGCATGAGCGCGCCGGGGCGCCCCCCGGGCGAAAGCCGCGCGGCGCAGCGCACAGGCGCACCGGTGCGCGCCATCACCATGTGGGCCATGGCGCTGGCGCTGCTCACCAGCGTGACCGCCCAGGCCCAGGCCACCGCCACCGCCACCGGCACGGCCACGGCCACCTTTGCCGGCGGTTGCTTCTGGTGCGTCGAGGCTGATTTCGACAAGGTGCCGGGCGTGGTTTCCACCACCTCGGGCT
>JBBRJU010000173.1:0-5706 GCA_038218895.1 Burkholderiales bacterium | reverse complement strand
CGGTGGGCCAGCCCGACCAGGGGTTTGAGGGCAACCGCTTCACCGGCATTCCGATCTACGACTCGCTGACCCAGTGGGACCTGTCCAAGGCGGAGGCACCCAGCGTGCTGATCCCCGGGCTGTCCACGTCGTGGGCGGTGGACGCCAAGGACAAGACCAAGTGGGTGTTCAAGCTGCGGCCGGGCGTGAAGTTCCATGACGGCTCCGACCTGAACGCCGATGCGGTGGTGTGGAACGTGCGCAAGGTGCTCGACAAGGACGCGCTGCACTTCGACCCCAGCCAGGTGGGCGTGACCGCCAGCCGCATGCCGACGCTGCGCAGCGCCCGCAAGATCGACGATCTCACGGTGGAGCTCACCACCAGCGAGCCCGACGCCTTTCTGCCGTTGAACCTGACCAACCTGTTCATGGCCAGCCCGGCGCATTGGCAGAAGAAGTTCGACGTGGCCGCCGGTGCGACACCGGCCGACAAGGCCAAGACTGCCTGGACAGCCTTCGCCGCCGATGCCAGCGGCACAGGCCCGTTCAAGATGGCCCGCTTCGTGCCACGCGAACGGCTGGAACTGGTGCCCAACAAGACTTACTGGGACCCGAAGCGCACGCCCAAGATCGACCGTGTGGTGCTGCTGCCCATGCCCGAGGCCAATGCCCGCACGGCGGCCATCATGAGCGGCCAGGTCGACTGGATCGAGGCGCCGTCACCCGACGCCATGGCCGCCATCCAGGGCCGCGGCCACAAGATCTATTTCAACCAGCAGCCGCATGTGTGGCCGTGGCAGCTGAGCTTCGCCGAGGGCTCGCCCTGGCTCGACAAGCGGGTGCGCCAGGCGGCCAACCTGTGCGTCGACCGCACCGGCCTGCTCAAGCTGCTGGGCGGCATGATGGGCCTGCCCAAGGGCACGGTGCCACCGGGCCACCCCTGGTGGGGCAACCCCAAGTTCGACATCCGCTACGACGTCGCCGCCGGCAAGAAGCTGATGGAAGAAGCCGGCCACACCACCGCCAAGCCGCTGAAGGTGAAGGTGCAGATCAGCGCATCGGGCTCGGGCCAGATGCAGCCGCTGCCGATGAACGAGTTTGTGCAGCAGAGCCTGAAGCAGTGCGGCTTCGACGTGCAGTTCGACGTCATCGAGTGGAATACCTTGTTCACCAACTGGCGCAAGGGCGCAAAAGACCCGTCGGCCAACGGCGCCAACGCAATCAACGTCAGCTTCGCGGCGATGGACCCGTTTTTTGCCATGGTGCGCTTCACCAGCACCAAGACCTTTCCACCGGTCAGCAACAACTGGGGCTACTTCGGCAACGCCGAATTCGACAAGCTGATCGCCGATGCGCGCACCAGCTTCGACGACAAGGCGCGGGACGCGGCGCTGGCCAAGCTGCATGCCCGCATCGTCGAAGAGGCGCCGTTTGTCTGGATCGCGCATGACGTCGGCCCGCGTGCCATCGCTGCCAAGGTCAAGGGTGTCGTGCAGCCGCGCAGCTGGTTCATCGACCTCGCCACCGTGACGGTGGACTGAGCCCTTGCTCGCCTACCTGCTGCGCCGCATCGGCTACTCCCTGCCCATCATGGTGGGCGTGGCCCTGGTGTGCTTTGCCCTGGTGCATCTGGCGCCGGGCGACCCGCTGGTGTCGATCCTGCCGCCCGATGCGTCAGCCGACCTGGCGGCGCAGCTGCGCACGCTGTACGGCTTCGACCGCAGCTACCCCGAGCAGTTTGCGGTGTGGGTGTGGCGGGCGCTGCAGGGTGATCTGGGCACCAGCATCGCCAGCGGCCGGCCGGTCACCACCGAGGTGCTGACCGCCGTGGGCAACACTCTGCGCCTGGCGGTGCTGGCCACGGCCATCGGCTTCGTGCTGGGCAGCCTGTTCGGCTTTGTCGGCGGCTACTTTCAGCGCGCCTGGCCCGACCGGCTGGCCTCCACGCTGGCGGTGCTGGGTGTCAGCGTGCCGCACTACTGGCTGGGCATGGTGCTGGTGATCGTGTTCTCGGCCATCCTGGGCTGGCTGCCGGCGACCGGCGGCGGCCCCGGCGAGGAGAACTGGGCCTGGGACTGGAACCACCTGCAATACATGCTGCTGCCAGCCCTCACGATGAGCGTGATTCCGATGGGCATCATCGCGCGCACGGTGCGTGCCCTGGTGGCCGAAATCCTGGCGCAGGAATTCATCATCGGCCTGCGCGCCAAGGGCCTGACCCATCTCGGCATCTTTGCCCATGTGGTGAAAAACGCCGCGCCCACCGCGCTGGCGGTGATGGGCCTGCAACTGGGCTACCTGCTGGGTGGTTCGATCCTGATCGAAACCGTGTTCGCCTGGCCAGGCACCGGCTTCCTGCTCAACAGTGCCATCTTCCAGCGTGACCTGCCGCTGCTGCAGGGCACCATCCTCGTGTTGGCGATGTTCTTCGTGGTGCTGAACCTGCTGGTCGATGTGCTGCAGACCCTGCTCGACCCGCGCATTGCCAGGGCCTGATCCGATGTCCAGCCTCACCGCCCCCAAGACAGCCACAGCCCCGCTGGCCGACGCGCAGCGCTCACCCGGCTACTGGCAGAACGTGCTCACCCGCCTGCTGGCCGACCGGGTGGCCATGGGCGCCGGCCTGGTGGTGCTGCTGCTGCTGGTGCTGGCCGTGTTCGGCCCCTGGCTGACACCGGCCGACCCCTACCAGTCGTCGATGCTGAACCGCCTGAAGCCCATCGGCACCGATGGCTACCCGCTGGGCACCGACGAGCTGGGCCGCGACATGCTCAGCCGCTTGATGGTGGGGGCGCGGCTCAGCCTGTTCATGGGCCTGACGCCGGTGCTGTTGGCCTTCCTCATCGGCTCGGCCATCGGCATCCTGGCAGGCTATGCGGGCGGCTGGCTGAACACCGTGATCATGCGCACCATCGACGTGTTCTATGCCTTCCCGTCGGTGCTGCTGGCCATCGCGCTGAGCGGCGCGCTGGGCGCGGGCATCTTCAATTCGCTGCTGTCGCTGACCATCGTCTTCGTGCCGCAGATCGCCCGCGTGGCCGAAGCTGTCACCGCCCAGGCCAAGGGGCGTGACTACGTGGAGGCCGCGCGCGCCTCAGGCGCCAACGCCTTCACCATCGTGCGGGTGCATGTGCTGGGCAATGTGCTGGGGCCGATCTTCGTCTACGCCACCAGCCTGATCGCGGTGAGCCTGATCCTGGCCTCGGGCTTGAGCTTTCTGGGCCTGGGCGTGAAGCCGCCCGAGCCGGAGTGGGGCCTGATGCTCAACACCCTGCGCACCGCCATCTATGTGCAGCCCTGGGTGGCCGCCTTGCCCGGCGCCATGATCTTCATCACCTCGATCGCCTTCAACCTGCTGTCTGACGGCCTGCGCAGCGCGATGGATAACAAGGGCTGACACGCATGCGCGACAACACCCTGCGCCCCATGCCGCCATGTGACAGCATTGACCAAGGCGGCCCGGCCCAGCCGCTGCTGACCATCCGCGGCCTGACCAAGCACTTTGCGCTGAAGAAAAGCGTTTTCGGCCAGGGCGGTGGCGTGGTGCGTGCAGTCGACAGCGTCGATTTCAGCGTGCACAAGGGCGAAACCCTGGGCGTGGTGGGCGAATCAGGCTGCGGCAAGAGCACCACCGCCCGGCTGCTGATGCAGCTGATCACCCCCACCGCCGGCGAGGTGGTGTTCGACGGCCGCACCGTGGGCGGGCGTGACCTGAGCCTCAAGGAGTTCCACCGCCAGGTACAGATGGTGTTCCAGGACAGCTACGCCTCGCTGAACCCGCGGCTGACGATCGAGGATTCGATCGCCTTCGGCCCGATGGTGCATGGTGTGTCCCGGCGCGAGGCGCTGGCCCGCGCGCATGACCTGCTGCACCGCGTGGGCCTGGCACCGGCGCGGTTTGCGGCCCGCTACCCGCATGAGCTGTCGGGCGGCCAGCGCCAGCGCATCAACATCGCCCGCGCCCTGGCGCTGCAGCCGCGCCTGGTGATCCTGGACGAGGCGGTGTCGGCACTCGACAAGAGCGTCGAGGCCCAGGTGCTGAACCTGCTGATGGATCTGAAGGCCGATTTCGGCCTGACCTATGTGTTCATCAGCCACGACCTGCAGGTGGTGCGCTACCTCAGTGACCGGGTGATGGTGATGTACCTGGGCCAGGTGGCCGAGCTCGGCCCCAGCGAGGCGCTGTTCAACCACCCGCTGCACCCCTACACCTTGGCGCTGCTCAGCTCGATGCCTGCGATCGACCCCGACCACCGCACGCAGGAAGCACCGCTGGCAGGCGACCCGCCCAACCCGATCAACCCACCCCGCGGCTGCCGCTTCCACCCGCGCTGCGCGCTGGCCGCGCCGGTGTGCAGCCAGCGCGCGCCCACGCCGGTGGTGGCCGACGTTGCCCATGCGGTGGCCTGCCTGGTGCATGAGCCCGGCAGCGGCCACCCGATGGCAGCAGCCATGGCGCAGGCCGCTTGAGCCGATGGCCATGAACCCGATGGCTGCGAACCCCATGGATGCGAATTCGATGGCTGCAATCCCGATCGCCGCGCCCGACACCACCGCCCCGATGGTCGACATCCGCGACCTGCGTGTCACCTTCACCGGCGGCAAGAAGCCGGTGCAGGCAGTCAACGGTGTCAGCCTGGCCGTGCAGCGTGGCGAGGTGGTGGCCCTGATCGGTGAATCCGGCTCGGGCAAGAGCGTGACGCTGCGCACCCTGCTGCGCCTGCACAACGAGCGCCGCAGCCAGATCAGCGGCACGGTGCGGGTGGCAGGGCAGGACGTGCTGGCGCTGGGCAGCCGCGCGCTGGCCGATTTCCGCGGCAAGGTCGCGTCGATGATCTTCCAGGAGCCGCTGCTGGCGCTGGATCCGGTCTACACCCTGGGCCAGCAGATCGCCGAGTGCATTCGCCGGCATGAACCGGTGGGCGCGGCTGCAGCCCACCAGCGGGCGCTGGCGCTGTTCGAGCGGGTGCGCATCCCCAGCCCCGAGCGGCGGCTGGGCGCCTATCCGCACGAGATGAGCGGTGGCATGCGCCAGCGCGCGATGATCGCGCTGGCCCTGGCCTGCAAGCCACAGGTGCTGCTGGCAGACGAGCCCACCACCGCGCTCGACGCCACGGTGCAGATCCAGGTGCTGCTGCTGCTGCGCGACCTGCAGCATGAGCTGGGCCTGTCGGTCATCTTCGTCACCCATGACATCGGCGCCGCCGTGGAGGTGGCCGACCGCATTGCGGTGATGTATGCCGGACGCATCGTCGAGGAAGGCACGGCGCGGCAACTGATCCGCGAACCGCGCCACCCCTACACCCGCGCGTTGCTGCAGAGCCGGGCGCATGGTGCACTGAGCAAGGGCGGCCGGCTGGCCACCATCGGCGGCAGCCCGCCCGACCTGGCCAACCTGCCACCCGGCTGCGCCTTTGCCGAGCGCTGCCCGATGGCGCAGGACGCCTGCCGCAGCACCCAGCCCGAGGCGGTGCTGCTGGCACCGGGACACCTGGCGCGCTGCCTGCGCACCGACGCCACCGCCGCCGCCTCGCCGGCACACACGCCGGCACACACGCCAGCACACACGCCCGCCTGAGTGCAGCAGGGCCGCTGCGGCGGCCCCCCACACGGCAATCCAGCAACACCGCAAACCGAGACCGCCATGCCCTTGCACGACCCGGCCCATGCCTTCGTCCCCTACCCCGACGCGCTGGTGCCGCATGCCGCCACCGGCCCGCTGTCGGG
>JBBRJU010000172.1:0-5713 GCA_038218895.1 Burkholderiales bacterium | reverse complement strand
TTGCTCTTGCCGAAACTGAAGGCACCACCCTTGCCACCACCCTGCATCTGGCGCATGAAGTAGACCCACACGCCGATCAGCAGCAACCTCGGGCCCCAGCTGACGAGCAGGCTCATCAACAGTGACGGCTCTTCACGTGGCTTGACGTCGAACTTGATGTTGTTGTTGCGCAGATCACCCACCAAACCCCGGTCGAGGTAAGTGGCGGTCGCACGGATGCGCTTGTCATCGGTGGTCAGCGCGATGATCTCCGTCCCGCCCTGCCCCTCTTGCAGCACCACCGACTTGATGCGTCGCGCCGCCACTTCGTCCAGGAATTCGGAGTACCCGATCACCTGGCCCGAAGACACCCCGCGGTCGAACTGCTTGAACACAGTGAACAGCACGAGTGCAATCACCAGCCAGACAGCGACCTTCGAGAACCATTGATTGTTCACTGCGGCTCCTTCAGCCAATCATTCTGCTTGTCAAGAAAAGGGGTGTCTGCACAGCACCTGCGACGCATACCCCAACCGTTTGCAGATGGGGTTGATTCTAGTCCAGTCAAGTCCCTGGGGCAGGGCGGCGAGTCGCGCCGTGAAAAGGGTGAATTCGGTGCGTTTTCGACCCAGTGCGGGCCGCCGTCACAGACCCCCTGACGCCACTTTCAGACCGATGCCAACCAGAAATGTTTCCGAGGACTTGTCCCGCGAGGCCTTGGGCTTGATCGGCTTGACGACCCGGAACTGCCGCTTGAACCGATCCACCAGCTGACTGTAGCCGCTGCCGTGAAACACTTTGGCCACCATGGCGCCGCCGGGTTTGAGGTGGGACTGCGCGAACTCGAGCCCCAGCTCGATCAGGTGCTCGATGCGTGCCGCGTCGGCCGCATCGATGCCTGACAGGTTGGGCGCAATGTCGGATACCACCACATCCACCGGCCGGCCGGCCACCGCCTGGTGCAGCTGCTCGGCGACGGCAGCTTCACGGAAGTCGCCCTGGATGAACACCACGCCCTCGATCGGCTCCATCGGCAGGATGTCCAACGCAATGATGGTGCCCAGCAGCTCGCCCACCGCCGCGCCGCCGGTGCCGGCCGTCTTCGGCGCAAAGCGCCGGCGCAGATACTGGCTCCAGGCGCCGGGCGCCGAGCCCAGATCGACCACCACCTGGCCGGGCTTGATCAGCCCCAGGGTCTCGTCGATCTCCTTGAGCTTGTAGGCAGCGCGGGCGCGGTAGCCCTCGCGCTGGGCCAGCCGCACATAGGGATCATTGACGTGGTCATTGACCCACGCCTTGTTGATCTTCTTGCTCTTGGAATTGATTTTCATGACGAGCGGATAATAGGAGGATGCCTGCTATTCACTTGACGCCCGCCCAACGCAAAGAAAAACGCGGCGACGCGCACCACCTCGACCCCGTCGTGCTGATCGGCGACCAGGGCCTGACCGATGCCGTCGTGCGTGAAGCTGACCTGGCACTGAAGGCCCATGGCCTGATCAAGGTGCGCATGTTCTCGGAATCCCGCCCCGACCGCGAAGCCGCGCTGGCCAAGCTGGCCGACACGCTGAACGCCGCGCCGGTGCAGCACATCGGCAAGCTGCTGGTGCTGTGGCGGCCATTGCCCGAGAAGCCGAAGGTCGAAGAGCGCGACGACCGCGGTGCCGGCCCGCGGGTGGTGAAGATCCTGAAGTTCAGCAAGAGCGGCAACCAGCGCGCGCAGATCAAGAAGATCACGGTATTCGGCAACCAGCGCGTCACCGCCGGCGGCGAAATCAAGCGGGTCAGGACCCGCGTGACCAGCGTCAAGAAGAAGGCGGCCGACTGACAACCCGGCCCGTTGCGGCTGCACACCAGGCCAGCACCAGGATGCACACCAGCTTGGCCGCGAAGAAGCCCACGCTGATGAGATGCAGTTGGCCGAAGCTCAGCGGCCCCTGCCCGCTGCGGGCGCCGTCCATCAGCGGCTGCAGCGCAAAGTAGCCCGCCACGGTACAGAACGCCGTGCCCAGCAGCAGCAGCATCTCGGTGGACAGCACCGACCCCTGCCCGGCTGCAGCGGCCACACGGGCGCGTGACCGCTCGATGGCCAGCAGCAACACTGCCAACACCAGGCTCAACCAGGCCTCACGCTGAAAAAACCAGCCCACCATCTGGCCAGCCGCCGGACGCTCGAGCAGGGCAAACGCGGCAGGCGCGGCGATGGCGGCAATGCACAGCATCACGCCGGCCCACAGGCCGGGCAGCAACCGGCGCAGCCGCTCGGCCATCGGCGTGTCAGACGTAACGCACGTCCACGATCTCGTAGCGCTTGATGCCGCCGGGGGCGTGCACCTCGGCCACGTCACCGGCTTCCTTGCCGATCATCGACCGGGCGATCGGCGAGCTGATCGAGATCAGACACTGCTTCAGGTCGGCTTCGTCATCGCCCACGATCTGGTAGGTGACTGCCTGGCCGCTGGCTTGTTCTTCCAGGTCGACCGTGGCGCCGAACACCACCCGCCCGCCGGCATCCAGCGACGCCGGGTCGATCACCTGGGCGGCGGCCATCTTGCCCTCGATTTCCAGGATGCGGCCTTCGATGAAGCCCTGCTTGTCCTTGGCGGCCTCGTACTCGGCGTTCTCCGACAGGTCGCCCTGGGCACGCGCCTCGGCAATCGCCTGGATCACGGCGTGGCGCTCCACGGTCTTGAGCCGGTGCAGCTCTTCCTTGAGCTTCTCGGCACCGCGCTTGGTGAGGGGGATGGTGGCCATGCGGGCCTCCTGCAGGCGGAAACAGCGGACAAAACAAATCCGCCGCACTGGGCGCTGGCCGAAGGCCGGGCGCAAAGGCGGCGGAACGAAGGCAACCAGTCTAGTGCAACTCGGCGTGCAGCTCCTGCAGGCTGAGCACGCTCAGACCCTGCTGGTGCTTCATGGCCTCGGCAGCGGCCTCGCAGCCGGCCATGGTGGTGTAGTAGGTGATCCGATTGGCCAGCGCCGCAGTGCGGATGTGGCGTGAATCGGCGATCGCCGTGCGGGTTTCGTCCACGGTGGAAAACACCAGCTGGATCTCACCGGCCTTGACCATGTCGACGATGTTGGGCCGCCCGTCCATGACCTTGTTGACCACCTTCACCGGCACGCCGGCGGCGGCAATGGCAGCTGCCGTGCCCCGGGTGGCCACCACCGTGAAGCCCAGCGCCACCAGGTCGCGTGCCACGGCCACGGCCCGGTCCTTGTCGCCGCTCTTGACGGTGATCACCACCGTGCCCTTGGTGGGCAGGCGTGAGCCGGCGCCGAGCTGGCTCTTCAGCATGGCCTCGCCGAAGGTGCTGCCCACGCCCATCACCTCGCCGGTGGACCGCATCTCGGGGCCCAGGATCGGGTCCACACCCGGGAACTTGTTGAACGGGAACACCGCCTCCTTGACGCTGAAGTACGGTGGAATCACCTCACGCGGGGGCTTGCCGTCGCGGCTGGTCTGGTCGGCCAGTTGCTGGCCGGCCATGCAGCGCGCGGCAATCTTGGCCAGTTGCTGGCCGGTGGCCTTGCTGACAAACGGCACGGTGCGTGAGGCGCGCGGGTTCACCTCCAGCACGTAGACCACCGCAGCGTCGCCGTCGCCGTCAACGCTGCCCTGGATGGCGAACTGCACATTCATCAGGCCGACCACCTTCAGCGCCAATGCCATCACCGTGGTCTGGCGACGCAGTTCGTCCTGCAGCTTCTTTGGCAGGGTGTAGGGCGGCAGCGAACAGGCTGAATCTCCCGAGTGCACTCCCGCCTGCTCGATGTGTTCCATGATGCCGCCGATCATCACGGCGCTGCCGTCGCTGATGCAGTCGACGTCGACCTCGATGGCGTCGTCGAGGAAGCGGTCGAGCAGCACCGGCGACTTGTCGCTGACGCGCACCGCCTCGCGCATGTAGCGCTGCAGGTCCTTGTCGCCGTGCACGATTTCCATCGCCCGGCCGCCCAGCACGTAGCTGGGGCGCACCACCAGCGGGTAGCCGATCTCCTGCGCCAGCTGTAGCGCGGCTTCTTCGGTGCGGGCGGTGCGGTTGGGCGGCTGCTTCAGGCCCAGGGTGTGCAGCAGTTGCTGGAAACGCTCGCGGTCTTCGGCGATGTCGATGCTGTCCGGGCTGGTGCCGATGATCGGCACGCCGTTGGCTTCCAGGTCCAGCGCCAGCTTCAGCGGCGTCTGGCCACCGTACTGCACGATCACGCCGGTGGGTTTTTCCTTGTCGACGATCTCCAGCACGTCTTCCAGCGTCACCGGCTCGAAGTAGAGGCGGTCGCTGGTGTCGTAATCGGTCGACACGGTCTCGGGGTTGCAGTTGACCATGATGGTTTCGAAACCATCGTCACGCAGTGCCAGTGCCGCATGCACGCAACAGTAGTCGAACTCGATGCCCTGGCCGATGCGGTTGGGCCCGCCGCCCAGCACCATGATCTTCTTGCGGTTGGTCGGCTCGGCCTCGCATTCGCCATCGACCGTCTCGTAACAGCTGTAGAGGTAGGCGGTCTGGGTGGCAAATTCGGCCGCGCAGGTGTCGACCCGCTTGTAGACCGGCCGCACACCCAGCGCATGGCGGACGCGGCGCACGTCGTGCTGGTTGCTGCCCAGAAGCTTGCCCAGGCGCTTGTCGGAGAAACCCTTTTGCTTGGCCCACCGCAGCTCGGCCGCCGTCAGGCTGGCCAGGGTGCGGGCCTGCAGCAGGCGCTCGGTGGCCACCAGGTCTTCGATCTGGGCCAGGAACCAGGGGTCGATCGCGGTTTCTTCGAAGATCTCGTCGAGTGTCAGCCCGATGCGGAAGGCGTCGGCCACGTAGAGGATGCGCTCGGGACCGGCCTCGCCGATCTCCTCGATGATCTCGTCGCGGTCCGCTTCTGTGCAAGACGTGCGTTCGGTCAGCCCGTCGATGCCGGTCTCCAGGCCGCGCAGCGCCTTCTGGAAGCTTTCCTGGAAGGTGCGGCCCATGGCCATCACCTCGCCCACGCTCTTCATCTGGGTGGTCAGGTGCGGGTCGGCAGCAGGAAATTTCTCGAACGCAAAGCGCGGGATCTTGGTGACCACATAGTCGATGGACGGCTCGAACGACGCAGGCGTGGCACCGCCGGTGATGTCGTTGCGCAGTTCATCGAGCGTGTAGCCCACCGCCAGCTTGGCGGCGATCTTGGCAATCGGAAAACCGGTGGCCTTGGACGCCAGTGCCGACGACCGGGACACCCGCGGGTTCATCTCGATGACGATCATGCGACCGTCTTTCGGGTTGATCGCGAACTGCACATTGCTGCCGCCGGTGTCCACGCCGATCTCCCGCAGGATGGCGATGCTGGCATTGCGCAGCAGCTGGTATTCCTTGTCGGTCAGGGTCTGCGCCGGTGCCACCGTGATGCTGTCACCGGTGTGGATGCCCATCGGGTCGAGGTTCTCGATGGCGCAGACGATGATGCAGTTGTCGGCGCGGTCGCGCACGACTTCCATCTCGTATTCCTTCCAGCCGATCAACGATTCCTCGATCAGCAGTTCATTCGTCGGTGACAGGTCGATGCCCCGCTTGCAGATCTCTTCGAACTCTTCGGGGTTGTAGGCGATGCCGCCGCCGGTGCCGCCCAGGGTGAAGCTGGGGCGGATCACCATCGGGAAGCCTGAATTTGTCCCGGCCGTGCCGATTTCGGCGCTGATGCGCTTCTGCACCGCCCAGGCATCTTCCAGCGTGTGGGCGATGCCGCTGCGCGCCGAGCCCAG
>JBBRJU010000171.1:0-5718 GCA_038218895.1 Burkholderiales bacterium | reverse complement strand
AGGCCCACGGCCGCAAGGCGCTGATCCCCTATGTCACCGCCGGTGACCCGTTTGCCGACGCCACGCCCGAGATCATGCACGCCCTGGCCGATGGCGGCGCCGACATCATCGAACTGGGTGTTCCCTTCAGTGACCCGATGGCTGATGGCCCGGTGATCCAGCAGGCCAGCGAGCGGGCCCTGGCGCGCGGCATCGGCCTGACCCAGGTGCTGGGCTTCGTGCGTGAGTTCCGCCGCAACAACATCGCCACGCCGGTGGTGCTGATGGGCTACGCCAACCCGGTGGAGCGCTACGACCAGAAGCACGGCGCCGGCCGCTTCATCCGCGACGCGGCCGAGGCCGGCGTGGACGGCCTGCTGGTGGTGGACTACCCACCGGAAGAATGCGAAGCCTTCTCGGCCGACCTGAAAGCCGCCGGCCTCGACCTCATCTTCCTGCTGGCGCCCACCAGCACCGACCAGCGCATCCAGGACGTGGCGCGCGTGGCCACCGGCTATGTGTACTACGTGTCGCTCACGGGCGTCACCGGCGCAGGCCACCTGGACACCGACGCAGTGGCCGAAGCCGTTCCACGCATCCGCGCGCATGTCAAGGTGCCGGTTGGGGTAGGCTTCGGTATCCGAGATGCGGCCACCGCCCAGGCGGTGGCCCGGGTGTCGGACGCCGTGGTGATCGGCTCGCGCCTGGTGCAACTGCTGAACGACGCACCGCGGGCACAGTTGGCTGCCGTGGCCCGAGGCTTCATGGCCGAGATCCGCACCGCAATCGACACGCCACAACACCTGCTGGAGAGCAACCGATGAGCTGGCTGGAAAAACTGCTGCCACCCAAGATCCAACAGACCGACCCGACCGAGCGCCGGTCGGTGCCCGAAGGCCTGTGGGTGAAGTGCCCGTCCTGCGAAACGGTGCTCTACAACACCGACCTGGCGCAGAACATCAATGTCTGCCCCAAGTGTGGCCACCACCACCGCATCGGCGCACGCCAGCGGCTCGATGCCTTCCTGGATGCCGAAGGCCGCTGGGAGATCGGCCAGGAAGTGGTGCCGGTCGACCCGCTGAAGTTCAAGGACAGCCGCAAGTACCCCGAGCGGCTGAAGGACGCGCTGGAGTCCACCGGCGAAACCGACGCGCTGGTGGTCTTCGGTGGCGCGGTGATGAGCGTGCCGCTGGTGGTCGCCTGCTTCGAGTTCGATTTCATGGGCGGGTCGATGGGGTCGGTGGTGGGCGAGCGCTTCGTGCGCGGCGTGCATGCCGCCATCGAGCAGAAGCTGCCCTTCATCTGCTTCACCGCCACCGGCGGCGCGCGCATGCAGGAAGGCCTGTTCAGCCTGTTCCAGATGGCCAAGACCAATGCTGCGCTGGGCCGGCTGGCCAAGGCCAGGCTGCCCTACATCAGCGTGCTGTGTGACCCCACCATGGGCGGCGTGTCGGCCAGCTTTGCCTTCGTGGGCGATGTCGTCATCGCCGAGCCCCGGGCGCTGGTGGGCTTTGCCGGCCCGCGGGTGATCGAGAACACGGTGCGCGAGAAGCTGCCGGAAGGCTTCCAGCGCGCTGAATTCCTGATCACCAAGGGTGCGATCGACCAGATCGTCGACCGACGGCAGCTGCGGCCCACGATCGCATCGATGCTGGCGATGCTGCAACGCCAGAACGCCGACGCTGTCGCCTGAGCGTGCTGGCCGCCCCCTGCGGGCGCAGCCCGGCCGGCCGGGCAACCCGGATCGGCCCGGGCCTGGCGATCCGGGCCCTCTCCCCTGGCCGCTTTGCACCGGCCCCAGCTGCAGACACCTTGCGCCATGACCCTGCCCACCACCCTGGACCAATGGCTCGCCCACTGCGAGCAACTGCACCCCAAGACCATCGACATGACGCTGGAACGGGTGCGTCTGCTTTGCGACCGGCTGGACTTGCGCTTTGCGGTGCCGGTGATCGTGGTGGCCGGCACCAATGGCAAGGGTTCGTCCTGCGCCATGCTGGAGGCTATCGCGCTGCAGGCCGGCTACCGGGTGGGGCTCTACATCAAGCCGCACCTGGTGCACTTCAACGAGCGTTGCCGCATCAACGGCGAGATGGCCAGCGATGCGCTGCTGCTCGAACACTTCGAGGCGGTGGAGGCTGCGCGCGCGGGCACCACGCTGACTTGGTTCGAATACACCACCCTGGTGATCATGCATGCGCTGGCGCAGGCGCCGGTGGACCTGGTGATCCTGGAAGTGGGCATGGGCGGCCGGCTGGATGCAGTGAATGCGGTCGATGCCGACGTGATGCTGATCACCAGCATCGCACTCGACCACACCGAATTCCTCGGCGACAACCGCGAGGACATCGGCCGCGAGAAGGCCGGCGTGATGCGGCCTGGCCGGCCGGTGGTGGTCAGCGACCCGCAGCCGCCGGCCAGCCTGCAGCGGCGCGCCACTGAAGTGGGCGCTGACCTGCGCCAGCTGGGCGTGGATTTCAACTTCCAGGGCGACAAGCTGCAATGGGGCTGGCGCGGCCGCAGCCAGCGCTTCAATGGTCTGGCCTACCCGGCGCTGCGCGGCGCCAACCAGTTGCTGAATGCCGCCGGCGTGCTGGCCGTGTTCGAGGCATTGCGCGAACGGCTGCCGATCAACGCCCAGGCGGTGCGCAACGGCCTGGCCATGGTGGAGCTGCCCGGGCGCTTCCAGATCGTGCCGGGCGAGCCCACCCTGGTGCTGGACGTGGCGCACAACCCGCAGTCGGTGGCGGCGCTGGCGCTCAACCTCGACCAGATGGGCTTCTACCCGGCCACCCATGCGGTGTTCGGTGCCATGCGCGACAAGGACCTGGCCACGCTGCTACCGCACCTGGTGCCGCTGGTCGACCACTGGCATCTGACCGATCTGCCCACGCCACGCGCCGCCCATGCGGCCGACCTGGCCGCGCTGGTGCAGGTGGCTTCTGGCGGCCGCACGGTCACCATCCACACCCATGCCACCCCCGATGCCGCGCTGAAGGCTGCCGCCGCCGCTGCAGACCCGGCTGATAGAATCGTGGTCTTCGGGTCGTTCTTCACCGTGGGCGGTGTGCTGAAAGACGGTCTGCCCCGTCTGGCGGCCCGGCATCTGGGCTGAAAACCGCCCCAGAGCCGGCGCCAGACATCCGCCCCGGTGCCAGCAAGCCGCGCCCTTCACCACCACCGGCTGCGGCCACTGCCCGCATGGGTCTGCTGTCCATCTTCCAACGCCAAACCGACACTGCGGCTGACACGCCGGCGACTGCGCCCGATGCCGTGGCGGCCGCCCGTACCCGTGCCCGGCGGCGCCTGATCGGTGCTGCGGTGCTGCTGGGCATCGGCGTGGTGGGCTTTCCGCTGCTGTTCGAGACGCAGCCGCGGCCGGTGCCGGTGAACATCCCGATCGAGATCCCGCGCAAGGACGGCGCGCCACCGTTGGCGCCGCCCGGGCCCAGCCCGGCGCTGTCGGCCGCGTCTGCTGCGGTGGTGGTGCCCGATGCCGAGGCGCCGCCTGCACGCCTGCCCGAGATGATCGAGCGCGCCGCCGATGGCGGCCGCGACGTGCCACTGCCACCGCCACCGCCAGCACCGGGCCCGGCCGCCGCAGAGCGCAAGGCCGCAGCCGCGACGCCCCAGCCCCCCGTCGCTGCATCCAGGCCGACGGCGGTTGCGGCTTCGCCTGCGCTGGCGTCTCGTCCCGCCCCTGCTGCAGCTGCCAACACCAACACCAACGCCAACGCCAGCAACACCACCAGCACCAACGCTGCAGGCAGCGACGGCGCCCGGGCCCAGGCCCTGCTCAACGGCCAGCCCGCCAGCGCCGCCGCAGCCGACCGCCTGGTGGTGCAGGTGGGCGCCTACACCGAGCCGGCCAAGCTCAGGGAAGCCCGGAACAAGGTGGAAGCCATGGGCTTCAAGACTTACACCCAGGTGGTGGAGGTCGATGGCAGCAAGCGCACCCGGGTGCGGGTCGGCCCGTTTGCCAGCAAGGCCGAGGCTGACCGGGCCGCTGCGCGCATCAAGGCCAGCGGCCTGCCGGTGGCCATCCTCACGCTGTGACCATGCACAACGCCATGCCCGTGCTGGGCTGGGTCGACTGGACGCTGCTGGTGGTGCTGGCGCTGTCGGTGGTGGTGGGCCTGTGGCGCGGGCTGGTGTTCGAGCTGATGTCGCTGGTGGGCTGGGTGGTGGCCTATGTGGCCGCGCAGCTGTATTCGCCGCTGGTGGCAGCGCAGCTGCCGGTCGGTGTGCCGGGTTCGGCACTGAACCTGGGCGCCGGCTTTGCGCTCACCTTCATCGCCGTGCTGATCGGCTGGACGCTGCTGGCCCGCCTGGTGCGCCTGCTGGTGCACGCCACGCCGCTGACCCTGGTCGACCGCACGCTGGGCGCGGCCTTCGGCCTGGCTCGCGGCGGTGTGCTGCTGCTGGCGCTGACCACCCTGGTGGCGTTCACGCCGGCAGCCCGGTCGCAACCCTGGCAGGATAGCCAGGGCGCTGCCTGGCTGCGGGTGGCACTGCAAGGCATCAAGCCGGTGCTGCCGGCCGAAGTGGCGCGGCATCTGCCGGCCTGAATGCCTGAATGTCTGAATGCCTGAGTGCCGGCAACTTGGCCGAGACTTGTCCGGCGCCCGCTTGCATCCCCCACTGTCCGGCCTGATCTGTCCTTCTTCGCCCACGGCGCCTTCCACCTCTTTTCAGCCCCAGGACTTTCCACCATGTGCGGCATCGTTGGTGTCATCTCCAAAGCACCGGTCAACCAGCTGATCTACGACGCGCTGCTGCTGCTGCAGCACCGCGGACAGGATGCGGCCGGCATCGTCACCATGCAGGGCACGCAGTGCTTCATGCACAAGGCCCGCGGCATGGTCAAGGACGTGTTCCGCACCCGCAACATGCGTGCGCTGCCCGGCCCGGTGGGCCTGGGGCAGGTGCGCTACCCCACGGCCGGCAATGCCTTCAATGACGAGGAGGCCCAGCCCTTCTACGTCAATGCGCCCTACGGCATCGTGCTGGTGCACAACGGCAACCTCACCAACGCCCATGCGCTGAAGCAGGAGCTGTTCGATGTCGACCGCCGCCATATCAACACCGGCAGCGACACCGAGGTGCTGATCAACGTGCTGGCCCATGAGATGGAGCTGGCCGGGCGCGATGTGCCGCTGACGCCAGAGCTGGTGTTCCGCGCGGTGCGGGCGGTGCACAAGCGCATCCGCGGCTCGTATGCGGTGATCGCGCTGATCGCCGGCTACGGGCTGCTGGCCTTCCGTGACCCGTACGGCATCCGGCCGCTGGTCTACGGCGTGGCCGACCTGCCGGCCAGCGCCGGCGGCGGCCAGGAGATCATGCTGGCCAGCGAGACCGTGGCGCTGGAAGGCACCGGCCACACCACCGTGCGCGACGTGGCGCCCGGCGAGGCCCTGTTCATCGACATGGCGGGCCAGGTGCATGCCCGGCAGTGCGCCGACAACCCGTCGCTGCACCCCTGCATGTTCGAGTATGTGTACCTGGCGCGGCCCGATTCGGTGATCGACTGCATCTCGGTCTACCAGGCGCGGCTGAACCTGGGCGAGACGCTGGCGCAGCGCGTCATCAACACCTTGCCGCCCAGCGAGATCGACGTGGTGATCCCCATCCCAGAGAGCAGCCGCCCCAGCGCCATGCAGCTGGCGCAGAAGATCGGCAAGCCCTACCGCGAGGGCTTCGTGAAGAACCGCTACGTCGGCCGCACTTTCATCATGCCGG
>JBBRJU010000170.1:0-5735 GCA_038218895.1 Burkholderiales bacterium | reverse complement strand
AGCCCCTGTGCACCCTGGTTGCGCTCGGCCGGCTCAATGAACTTGATCAGGTAGTGCTCGGGCGGCGCACGGTCGCCGAGCTGGCGCAGCGCGAAATCGGGTGCGCCGTCGGCGCGTTCGCGGGCGATGAATGCATCCAGTTCGCCCGCTGCCACCTGTTCGATGAAACCGAAGCCGCGCACACCGGGAAACTCAGCGGCCAGGTTGTGCGAACGCGCAGCGGCGCGGAACGTTGCACGGTCGACCTGGCGGTGGGTCGCAAACACGCCGCGCACGCCGTTCATGCCAGAAAGCGGCGTGCGGAAGTGCTGGCTGATCTCGGCTGCGGCGCGCGCCAGGCCACGGTTGAACGCGGCGTCTGCATCGGCCTGGGCCCGGGCCTGCAGCAGGCGTTGGCCAGTCAGCGCGGCCGCCAGCCCCGCCAGCAGCACGATTGCCGGCCACAGCCAGCCCGGCAGCCGGCGCGTGCCGCCAAGGCGCGCCATGGCGCTTGCTGCGGCGCTCATCGGGCGCCTGCAGTGGGGCGGGCAGGTGGCGCCGGTGGTGGGGGCATGGTGTCCAGGCTGGGGTAATTTCCTGGTTGTCGGCCACCAGCGGCATCAACTTGAGTGCAAGCGCCGACGTGCGAAGCGCCAACGCGTGCCAAGAGCCCAGGCTTTTTGCGCGATCATCGCCAGGTGCCTGCCGCCACCAAGGCGCGGGTGCAGCCGTCTTTGGCAGTGCAGGACAACGACAAACAGCAAGCCCATGGCCACCCACACCATCGACTACTACTTCGCCACCGTCTCGCCCTGGGCCTTTCTGGGCCATGCGCGTTTTGTCGCGATGACCCAGGCCGCCGGCGCCACCGTGCATGTGAAACCAGTCGACCTGGGCGAGATCTTCCCGGCCTCGGGCGGACTGCCGCTGGCCAAGCGGGCGCCGCAGCGCCAGGCCTACCGGCTGCTGGAACTGCGCCGCTTTGCCGACTGGCTGGGCATTGCGCTGATCACGCAGCCGGCGCACTTTCCGGTGCAGGGCAATGATGCGGCGCGGCTGGTCATCGCCGCCGACGCCGCGCACGGCAGTGCTGCCGCGCTGGACCTGGCACAGCGTGTGGGCGCCGCCATCTGGTGCGAACAACGCAACGTGGCCGACGCGGCGGTGCTGGCCGCACTGCTGGCCGAGGCCGGGCTGCCGGCTGCGCTGCTGCAGGCTGCCGCGCAGGCCGAGCCGGCCGCACGCTATGCCGCCTACACCGCCGAGGCGCGCGCGCACGGCGTGTTCGGCGCCCCCACCTATGTGCTCGACGGCGAGCTGTTCTGGGGCCAGGACCGGCTGGATTTTTTGCAGCGGCGGCTGCAGCAGGCCTGAGCGTGGCCGTCGTTCGCTGTCTGGCCAACTGCAGCCGACCATGCCGCACCTGGTGATCCTGTACACCGGCAACCTGGACACGCTGACCGACATGACAGCGCTGTGCCGGGCCTTGGCCGATGCGATGCTGGCCGTGCGTGACGATGCCGGGCAGCAGGTCTTCCCGACCGGCGGCACCCGCGTGCTGGCCTGCCCTGCACCCCACTTTGCGGTGGCCGATGGCGGCGCGGCCGGCCTGGCCGCCGGCATGGGTGGCGACTACGGCTTCGTCTACCTGAACCTGCGCATGGGCCGCGGCCGCAGCGCGGGCGTGCACGCCCGCGCCGGCCAGGCACTGACGGCGGTCGCCAAGGCACACTTCGCGCCGCTGCTGGCCAGCCGGCCGGTCGGCGTGACCCTGCAGATCGACGAGGGGCCCGAAGTCTTCGATGCGAAGCACAGCACGCTGCACCCGCTGTTCAAGCCGCCGGTCTGACACCATGCCTTCCACGCCACGCCAATGACACCACACCTTTGACACCACACCTTTGACACCACGCCGCAGACCAAGGCCCGCACACCGCACCCGGAGACAACCCCATGCAAATGCCGCAGAACACCTTCAAGGCCGCGCTGGCCGCTGGCCGGCCGCAGATCGGCCTGTGGGTCGGCATGGCCGACGCCACCGCCGCCGAAGCGCTGGCCACCACCGGCTACGACTGGCTGCTGCTCGACGGCGAACATGCGCCGAATGATCCGCGCAGCATCCTGCAGCAACTGCGCGCGGTGGCGCCGTACCCGGTGCAGCCGGTGGTGCGCCCGGTGATCGGCGACGTCGCCCTGGTCAAGCAGTACCTGGACGTGGGCGCGCAGACCTTGCTGATCCCGATGATCGACACCGCCGCGCAAGCCGCGCTGATGGTGCAGGCCATGCGCTATGCGCCGGCCGGCATCCGCGGCATGGGCGCGGCGCTGGCGCGGGCGTCGCGCTACAACCAGGTGGAGGACTACCTGGCCCAGGCCGATGCCCAGATGTGCCTGCTGGTGCAGGCCGAAACCGCCACCGCCATCAGCAACCTGCAGGCGATTGTCGAAACCGAGGGCGTGGACGGCGTGTTCTTCGGCCCGGCCGATCTGTCGGCGTCGATGGGCTATCCGGGCCAGCCCGGCCACCCGGACGTGGTGCAGACGATGCTGGACGGCATTGCCACCGTGCGCCGGGCCGGCAAGGCACCGGGCATCCTGATGACCGACCCGACCGAGGCGCAGCGCTACCTGGACGCCGGCGCGCTGTTCGTGGCGGTGGGCGTGGACACGCTGCTGCTGGTGGCTGCGGCCCGTGCGCTGGCAGCGCGCTTCAAGCCGGCGGCCACCGGCCGCTGACCCGGGCTGTAGGCCGGCGCCCACAGCCGGACAGCCGGCCGGACGATGGCCTGCGCCGTGGCAGGCCGGCAGGCTGGGGCAGGGCGGCCGTACCGGCTGCCAATCAGTGCGCTGCATGCTCCGTCTGCCACCCCACCGCCCGGGCCTTGCCTGGCTGATCGCCGGCCTGCTCAGCTGCCCGGGCCAGGCCGTGCTGGCAGCGCCAGGCCTGGTCACACAGGCAGCCGCTGGCGTGGTGACACAGCCAGCCGCTGGCGCGGTGACACAGCCAGCCGCTGGCGCGGTGACGCAGGCCATCCCTGGCGTGGTGGCTGCCGACCGCCGCGCTGTCCTGCTGGCCGAGCATGCCCGCCTGCAGGCCAGCCTGGCCGTGAGCAACTTCGGCGAGCCGCTGCTGCTGCACCCCACCAGCACCGGCGAGGCACTGCACAGCGGCGCGGTGATGGCGGTGCTGCAGAGACCGCTGGGCAGCGTGGCCGCCGTCATGCGCTCGGCCACCAGCGTGTGCGGCATGCTGATCCTGCACCTGAACGTGCGCGACTGCCAGCCGGCGCCCGGCGCTGGCGAGCGCTTGCTGGTCACCGCCGGTCCGATGCGGGTGTCCCTGCCAGGCCTGCTGCAGCGCCTGCCCTTGCTGCTGCTGGTGGAGGCCGACGCAGCCAACTACCTCAGCGTGCGCCTGACCGCCCCGCTCGGCCCGCTGGGCACCAGCGACCTGCGGCTGCATCTGGAGGCGGTGGCGCTGACGCCCGCCCAGACCTATCTGCACATCGGCTACAGCCAGGCCAGTGGCCTGGCCGCGCGCCTGGCCGCCCGGGCATACCTGGCCACGGCCGGGCAAGGCAAGGTCGGCTTCAGCAGTGACGACACCGGCGAAGACGGCCGGTCGCGTCTGGTGGGCGGCGAGCGGGGCGCGCTGCAGCGCAACGTGATGCGCCACGACATGGCCTTGCTGGTCTGCAGCACGGTGGTGGACGGCACGCCCGATGTGCAGCGCGCTGCCAGGCTGCGCGCCTGGCATGCGCTGACCGAGCGCCACGCCACCCAGCTGCACGAGATCGCCCTGCCCGACTCCTTGGCAGAAAAGCGCGGCGTGGCGCGGCCCAGGCCGTAGGACAGGGCCGACGCCAGCACGGGCCTGCGGCCGATGGCCGCCGGCCGTGGCAAGGCCGATGCTGGCGACAGCGACCCGCCGATCCTCCAGGAGACCACCATGACCCACCCCATCCCAGTTGCCCTGCGCACCGCCACCTGCATCGCCACCTGTGTCGCCGCACTCGGCTTGAGCGCCTGCGCCGGCATGTCGGATCGCACCCGCGACACCACCATTGGCGCCGGTGTGGGTGCGGTGGCGGGCTCGGTGCTCACCGGCAACACCACTGGCGCCGCCGTCGGTGCGGTGATCGGTGGCGTGATCGGCAACGAGAACGACAAGAAGAAGTGAGCGGCACGGGCGCCGGCGCGGCGCAACAATCGGGGCAGACGTTCCCCTGCCACCGTTGCTGTTAGCGCCGCCGATGCCGATGCCTGCCCCGCCCATCCTGGAACTTGCACCTCTGCACTTTGCCTACCCCGGCGATCCGTGCCTGTTTGATGGCCTGGCGCTGACGCTCGGCCCCGGCCTGCACTGGCTGCGAGGCGATGCCGGCAGCGGCAAAACCACTTTGCTGCGGCTGCTGGGCGGCGACCTGCAAGGGCTGAGCGCAGCGCAGCTGCTCGGGGAGCCGGCCGACCCTGACAGCGTCGCTTGGCGCGCTGCGGTCTGCCACCCCGACCTGCGCGGCGACGATTGTGACCACCAGACGCCAGCCGAACGCATGCGCGAGTTGCGCCAGCGCCACCCGGCGTTGGACCTTGCCGCGTGGCAGCAGCACATCGACGGCTTCGGTCTCGCGCCGCATGCGGCCAAGACCTTGTTCATGCTGTCGACCGGCATGCGCCGCAAGGCGACGTTGGCTGCCGTGCTGGCCAGCAACGCCACGCTGCTGCTGCTGGACGAGCCCATGGCCGGGCTGGACGCGCCGTCCACCGCCTGGCTGGTGCAGGCACTGCGCACACGGCACCGGCAAACGGCCCGGGCCACGCTGATCGCCTGCGGCACCTGGGCCGACGGCCTGCCCTGCGCTGGAACCGTGCACCTGGACCAGCACCCGGGCCTGAGCCAGGGCCAAGACCTGGACCATGGCGATCACCGGGACACGCAGCGGCGTTAGTTCAGAAACCCGCGGGCGCCAGACCGAACAGCTCGCCCATCGCCGCGCGGTAGGCAGCGATGCCCAGGCCATGGGTGCTGTGGTGCGAGCCACCCTGCACCAGTTCCCAGCGCTTGGGCTCAGGCGCACGCTCATACAGCGCGCGGCCCAGGTCGGGCGAGATCAGGCTGTCGTTGCTGCCGTGCACCACCAGCACCGGCGCCTTGACCTGGCCGATGCGGCTGGCGGCGTCGAAGCGCTGGGTGATCAGCGGCGCCAACGGCAGCCAGCCCCACTTGAAGTTGCGCACCACGGCGGGGATCGACGGAAAGCTGCCCTCGACCATCAGGCCGGCGACGTCGGGCGCCTCGGCCGCCAAGCGCACCGCGATGGCGCCGCCCAATGAATGGCCGAACAAGTAGCGGCGCGCGCCCGGCTGCTGCTGTGCCAGCCACTGCCAGGCAGCCCGGGCGTCTTCATGCGCCAGGTCTTCGGACGGCAGGCCGGGGCTGCTCTGGCCGAAACCGCGGTAGTCGATGCCCAGCACCGAGAAACCCAGGTCGTGCATGCGGCGCATGCGGTGGGCGCTGCCGCGCACATCCCAGCGTGCACCGTGCAGGTACAGCAGCACCGGCGCATCGGCGCGCGGCTGCGCCAGCCACAGGCCGTGCAACCGCACCGGCTGGCTGGTCTCGGCCGACCGGAACGGGATCCACACCTCGGCCATGCCCTCGGCCGCAGCCAGGCCGCCAGACCAGGTGCGGTCGGTGGGCTGGAAGATCCAGGCACGCTGTTTTTCATCGAGCGTGGTGCAGCCGGTGGCCAGCC